>CABMOR010000196.1 GCA_902388225.1 uncultured Oscillospiraceae bacterium
CATGAAATATTGGAATATATTTTGGGATATGCCATTCCTCAGAAGGACTTGAATCCCGTTGCTCACGCCCTTATAGACCGTTTCGGAAATCTTTCGGGAGTTTTGGACGCTTCGGTTGACGACCTTAAGAAGGTTGACGGAATAGGGAATTATTCGGCCCTGTTTTTAAACATGATGCCAAAGCTTTTCAGGGTTTACAGCGACTCGAAAAAACGCATGGATACCCTTTATACGCCCGAACAAATAGGTGAATTTCTAATGCCGAAATTTTTGGGGTATAAGCACGAAATGATTTACGGAATCTTTATGGATAATAAATGCTCGGTTCTGAAGCATTGCCGCCTGTCCGAGGGAAGCGCAAATTCCGTCCCTCTTTGTACCCGTAAAATATGTGAAATTGCCTTTCAGACAGGGGCTACCGCCGTTGTAATCGCCCACAATCACCCAAACGGAATTCCTCTCCCTTCAAAGGAGGATATAATAAACACATCAAACCTTGCAAGCTGTCTTAAATGCTTTGACATTTCTCTTGTTGATCATCTCATATTCGGAGATGACGACTATGTTTCCCTTTCAAGTTCTGACGAATTTCGAAAGCTGTTTTACTAATTCCGTCCGGTGTATTATACACCGGATTTTTTGTAATAAAAGCCTACTGCACAGAATATATTTAACCAAGGAAAAATTAACGGAGAAAGAAGTGGCTTTTATGGAGATCACATTGGAAAAACAAAGCATTTCATTGGAAAAAACGGTTAGGGAAGAGGTGCTTGAACAGGCGATTGACAACGAAATAATGCTTCCTGATTTTTGCAGTAACATGGGACGGATACTTAAATGCTGTGCAAAGGGCAAAATTATTTCAAAGCGAATTGTTAATTCGGTTCTTAATATCGACGGAAATGTCTTTCTGACGGTTTTCTACATAGATGAGGAAGGCTGTCTTAAAACATTTGAACAGACGCTTTCTTTTTACAGGGAGCTGAGTCTCGAAAAAGACAGGGAAATATACGCTTTTGTGGGATGCAAGATTGAGCACATTGGCTGCCGTATGCTCAGCGCAAGAAAGCTTGAGATGCACGGCTCGCTGTCGCTGTCGGTAAAGCTTTATGAAAAGGAGACGGCCGAGTGTATTGAAAGCACCCCCGAAAAAGACATTCAGCTTTGTCACGAGAGCAAAAACATAACCCTAACAGTGGGAAGGGCAGAAAAATACACAGCGCTGACAGATGAAATTGAGCTGGATTCCGATTCCGATCCGGTAACCTGCATTGTCAGAAGCGGAGGAAGGGTGGAAAACACCGAATGTAAGACAATGGCCGGGAAGGTTATAGTAAAGGGCGAGCTTTGCCTGACGGTATGTTATATGACCGACCGGAAAAACTTTATTAAGGAGATAGATTCGGTTATTCCCTTTACCCAGATTGTAGATGCAAGCGAGTCTAACGAGGACTGTTTTGCACGGGCAAGAAGCGAGCTCACAGCCCTTGAAGTGCGGACAAAAACGGGATTTGACGGAGAGGTCAGAGCCTTTACGGTTTCGGCTGGTATAAATTCCGAAATAACCATTTGTAAAAACAGGGAAATTATTTTTGCTACCGATGCCTATTCCACCAAAAATAAAATTGATATTAAATGTGAGAAAATATGCTTTGAAAAAAATCTTTCGGAGGTTAGAGAAAACTTTTCACAAGAATATAATGTGGATTTCGGAACCGAAATAAACGGCATTTCTGATATTTTCGGAGAAGCAACGGTGACAGACATCAAGACCTCGGGAGGAGGTATTGCGGTAAACGGAACGGTTCAAATTTGTATAATTGCCTGCGACGGGGATATGTCCACAGTCTATTTTGAAAAAACAGTTGATTTTTCCCATGAGGTCTGCCGGGGCGAGCAAACCGCAGGTCTTAAAATCTCTCCCGAGGTTTTTATAAAAAGCTTTGGATATGAGCTTTCGGGCGTTTGTGCAAAAATAAAGGTGAATATGCTTTTGTGCGGTCAGATTAAAGAATGTTTTGACCTTAAGCTTCTTTCGGATATTGCCGTTACAGAGGAAGACGCATTTTCCAAGGAACGGCGTCCGGCTCTGACAGTTTATTATACTTCCGAAGAAGAAAAACTGTTTGAAATTGCCCGAAAATATCATACCACAGTCGATGCGGTTAAAAAAGCAAACGGATTTGAAAGGGATACTTCCGAAAAGGGCATGCTTATACTCATTCCCGGAGTTTAATAAATCAGGCCATGGTTTCGAGCATTTCAGGCGTTACTTCATAGAGCGCTTTTTCTCCCTTTTGCACCCTTAAAAACTCCTCCAGCATATATTCGCCCATGCGGGCAACCTCTTTTCCGAGGCTTCCGGCTATGTGAGGAGTGAGAATGACATTGTCAAGGGTGTAAAGGGGAGAATTTTTTTCGGGCGGCTCGGGGAAGGTTACATCAAGCAGAGCAGTGGCAAAGGGGTGGGAGGCCATAAATTCTGCCAAGGCCGTTTCGTCCACCTGGCGTCCTCTTCCGGTATTTATAAATGTGACCGTTTCGCTCATTTTCGACAAAAGCTCACCGTTTATAATTCCGGCCGTTTGGTCGTTGTCTGCCAGATGATTGCTTATGGTGTTGCAGGTGGAGAAAATCTCCTCAAGAGCCACCTTTTTGACCCCTAGTTCCCGGGCTCTTTTCTCCGAAAGGAAAGGGTCATATACAAGCACTTCAAGTCGGTAGCTTTTAAGCATTTGAGCCACGAGGGAGCCTATCATTCCGACCCCTATAAGGCCCACCTTACAGTCCCA
>CABMOR010000197.1 GCA_902388225.1 uncultured Oscillospiraceae bacterium
CGCTCACCTTTTGCGAGGATTATTACGGGGGCAAGGAATGTACCGACAGCGGTACGGTCAAAACAATGACCCTTTTTGGGAACAAATTTACCGGGCGGCAGATGAGGGATATTTTTTCCCTTCGTTCGGCTAATTTCGACATCGAAACCGATGGGGACAAAAAGAACATTACCTTTACGGTCAGGGGCTATGGGCATCTTGTGGGCATGAGTCAGGCGGGAGCAAAGACCATGGCTCAGAACGGGGCGGATTTTCGGGAAATTCTCCTTCATTATTATCCCGGATGTGAAATTGTCGGTTGACATAAGCGGCCGGGGATGTTTTAATATACAGGAAAAAGGAGGGGGCAAAATGGACGAAAAAGAGGCGCTTTTGCTTAAAAAAAGGCTTGCCGAGCTTGAAAGGCGTTCAAGCGAGGGGGGATATGCCCTTTATTCCGACTTTCTCGACCTATACGGTCAGGATATTTTTCTGTCGCAAAATCCGTCGGGGCTTCTTTTAGGCGGATACGCCGAGCGAAAAATTGCCTGCTTTTCGGGGCAAAAGCCTCCCATCTCATTTGTATCGGTTACTCCGAAAAACAAAAAATTCACCCCAAGCTTTTCCCACCGTGACATTTTAGGGGCGCTTATGGGGCTGGGAATCCGCAGGGAGACGCTTGGCGACATAGCGGTTGGTGACGGCGGCGCCGTGGTAATTTGTCTTGACAAGGTGGCGGATTTTATTATCGAAAATCTGACATCGGTCGGCCGAACGGCGGTTTTGTGCGAAATTTGTCAAAATCCCGACCTTGATTTTCGTCGGTCGGCCGAACAGCTGACGGTTTTCACCTCCTCCACCCGTGCCGACGCCCTTGTTGCCGCCGTTTACAGGCTGTCCCGCAACGACGCCGTTAAGCTCATTGACGGTCAAAAGGTTTTTGCGGCCGGCAGAATGGTGACCTCCCGGTCAAAGGAAATTCCCGAAAATGTCCCGGTGTCGGTCAGAGGCTTTGGAAGATTCCGCCTGCTGTCTGCCGAAAAGACTAAAAAGGAACGTCTCAAATGCAGGGTTGAAAAATAAAAAAGGTCTCTGAAGGGGGCACTTCGTAAGGAAGTGCCTCCTTCGGCTTTTGTAATCAGTCGGAATGATTGAATTGTAGGCAAAATCAATCATATTAGAGGGTTACAAAATGGAAAAGTACATCTACAACGAGAAAAACGGGCTTTGGTATGGATTGCACGATGATTACTATCTTCCTTGCTTAAAACTACCGGAGGATGAAACGGCGCATATCGGCGTATGGGGACGACGGCATCTGCGGTATCTGAAGCAGCATCACAGGGTACGCTACTATAATTTGCTCGCCACCGGAAAACTGAACAGTTATCTTGCTAACATTGACCGGCAAGCAGAGGGAATGTTCTCTCGGCTGGTAAAGCAGCTTACCGAAAAAGAGGGCGTGACGGAAACGCTCAAAGCGGAAAACCAAATGCTGTGGGTACAGAAGATGAACAATCTGAAAAACGCCGCTATGGAAATCGTATCAAACGAGCTTATTTATCGCTAACACTGCACAAGTAAGGTCGCCGTCAATAGACGGCGGCTTTACTCATTTCGGGTGTAATTCGAAAGCCACATCATACATTTTTCGGGAGCAATCCTGCCGTTTGGTACACAGTAGTATACCTTCTCCGAAACAATGGCTGGGATATTGGATCGGGATAGGACACCCACTCGCTTTCATCGAGAAAGACGGTTTTCTTTTTGCGGTAGTCCAGCGATTGGGTTTTGTTGCCGCAATGCCAGCCCTTATATTTGGGATTTTGCGGGATGTGACCGACGGTGCTTGTGTTAAAGGCATTACCCTGCAAGCTGGTATAGCCGCGGCGGGTCAGTTCCTGTGATAAGCTACGAAGACTGTACCGGCCGGTTTCATAGCGTTCAAATATCTGCCTCACTGCCTCAGCCTACTCCGGGATGATTCGTTCTACAATGGTCTACACAAATGTGGTGGGGCTTGTATGATTTTGTCGATGATAGGCCTTAGCACGGGGGGCTCTGCACCCGTTTTGCACGCAGTACTTTTGAGAAAATTCGCATTTAACTTGGGATTTCAAAAAAACCATGGTACACTGCAAAAACAAATGCGGGTCAGCGAAAACGGACAGGAGGCGAAAGGCGATATGGCATGGGAAGAAGAATGGACCTGCGACTGTGAGCCGGATCCTTCGGCAGAGCATCGCCGGGAAAAGGAAAAACGCGCCCTCCATATAGAGCAGAGAAAGCGGCACAAGGAGCGGCTGTGCCGGGAGCTGTCCGGTAGCGGAAACTGCAAGCTGTCCATTTGGGTAGACAGCCGGAAGAAAAAATCCGGCGAAATCATCCTCATCAGACGCTATAAGAACAGCAATATCCAGTGCCGGCTGAAAAAATGCTCGAAGCATATTGTCAGATGCATCCCGCCGGATGTCCTGCCGCCCAAGGGAAATCAGTACAGAAGGGCTTTTGACTATTGGTGGATATGGGAGTAACGAATTGAAAAATATTTCGATTTAACTTAAGTTTTCAAAAATACCGTGATACGCTGTAGAAAAAACAAAGGAAGGAGTGGATAACAATGTCTGTCAAAACCAATATCAAGGACTTTTACGGGCGGGTGATCGGCACGGTGGTGGAGGAAAACAACGGTGACAAGACCATCAAGGATTTTTTATTAACCGATATTTTTTAAAGTGAGGGAAA
>CABMOR010000198.1 GCA_902388225.1 uncultured Oscillospiraceae bacterium
GGCCTTTGAAAAGATTTTAGGATGCAAGGTAAAGCAAAAGCTGCTCTACTCCTTTAGCCTTTCAAAAACCCTTGAGATAGTTTAAAAAAGGGCGGTTAAAAACCGCCGAACAAAAGGGTTTTAAAAGGGGAAATGAAAATCAATTTACCCCCTCAAATAATAAAATGCAAAAGATATTCTGATTTAATACCGACAAAACAACAAAGAAAAACGGTACAGACTTTAAGAAGCCTGTACCGTTTTTTACTGCGCGACACTTTCGGCGCCGCTTAATTTATAAGGAGAAATTATCTGTTGTAAGGGAATTCGGTGATCATGCCCTTAGAATAGCGGAGGATGAGAAGTGCGTCAATGGAGTTGACCTTGCCGTCGTTGTTAACATCGGCAACCTGCTTCTGCCAGTCGCTGAGCTGTGCGGATTTAACCACAAACTGCATTACGAACTGAGCATCGCTGGCGGTAACAACACCCTCATTGTCAACATTTCCGAGGTTGTCAAACAGTTTGACAAGCTCTTCTGCTTCTTCAAGAACGGTGTAGTTTTCAACTCTGCCCTTGCCGATTTCGTCAAGCTCGCCATAAGCGGTCTTGGCGGCGGCAATAGCGGTACGCATATCCTCAGTCAGAGGATATTTAATCTCGGGGAGAGTGTTGATCATCTCAGTGACAGCGGCAAAGTCAAAGGTAATCGACTGAATGCCGGTCAGATCAAGATTCGGCAAAGCAGTTCCCTGAACAAATCCGCCGCCCTGGGAGGTATGGATACTTTCGGCACCTTCGGTCTTCTTGGTGTCGGTAAACTCGAGAGTATCTCCGGGATAGCATTCCCAGCCCTCTGCGCTGTCGCAGTTGTTTACCACAACCTCTTTGAAGGTCGCCAGAGCATCGAGAGCATCTATAGCAGCATTCGGCTTGTCAATGTTGGAAACATTGTAATATTTTGGTAAATTTTGTGCATAAATACATATTTAATTCTTTTTTAAAATTATAGTTCACAATCCGTTAATATTTTGTTATTTGTTTATTTACCTTAATTTTACTTGATTTAAGCAAGTTTTTTGAAAAAAAAACAACCTTCAGAAAGATTTCCAAAGGTTGTATTTTTTTGTGCAACTTTTTTTGTTAATAAATTTTAACCAAAATATTTAAAACATGGCATATATTCAAGTTTAAATTTACTCGTAGCACGCATGCGGTCAATTTTGGCTTTTGTGTCGGCATCCGGTTCGATTCCCTCCCGAATGTATTTATCCAGCACATCATATGTAAATCCGAGATTGTCCTCGTCAGTCTTTCCGCAAAGTCCGTCAATGGGAGGCTTTTCAATGAATTTTTCCGGCAGTCCCAAATATCTTCCCATGGCCTT
Source organism: uncultured Oscillospiraceae bacterium (assembly GCA_902388225.1). GTDB lineage: Bacteria > Bacillota > Clostridia > Oscillospirales > Acutalibacteraceae > UMGS1484. The sequence goes on from CABMOR010000198.1 coordinate 1,367, forward strand.
AACCTCGGTCACCGTAAAGCAGGAAATAGGGCTGAAATCCCCCGCGCCGTCGCCGTAGCGGGTGGCATATCCTACATAATCCTCCGAAAAATTGCAGGTGTTGGCCACTCGGCCGTTGTTTGACTGGGAAACCGCATAAACCGTAGCCATTCTTATGCGAGCGGGAAGATTAAACCGGGTCTGCTGAGTGACCTCAAATGAATCGCCTATGGCATTGTAAACCCCGTCAACAGCCTCCTTGATATTGACCGTAAAGCGCCTAATATCAAGAAAATCGCAGAGATCTTTTGAATAATCGATGTCAAACTGCTCTCCCTGGGGCATCATAACTCCTATGACCCTTTCCTTTCCCAGAGCCTTAACGCACAGCGCTGCGGTAATAGAGCTGTCCTTTCCGCCCGAAATACCAAGCACAGCGTTACACCCCTTGCCGTTTTGCTCAAACCATTCGCTAATCCAGCGGACGCATTTTTCCACAGCGTCTTTTGCATCAAATTTATACATCTTCCTAACCTCACTTTTTCTATTTTAAACCGGAAATCCGGTTTTTATCATTTAAGGGTGACGACGGTGACTCCATCCTCTCCCTCTCCGTACATTCCCCTGCGAAAGCTCTTTACGCTTTTGTGGGTTTTAAGGTGCTGCCTCACGGCGTTTTTAAGCACTCCTGTGCCCTTGCCGTGAATTACCGTGACGGTTTCAATGCCCGAAAGCAAAGCCCCGTCTATAAACTTGTCCAGCTCAATAATACCCTCATCTGACGCCATGCCCCGAATGTCCAGCTCGGTTGACACCTTGCGAAGGGATCTTGACTCCACTCCCCTGACAGTTCTTTCCTTAAGAGACTCGGGGATAACATTCTGCTCGCTTTCAAGCAGCCGCAAATTGTCGGTTGACACCTTGGTTTTTATAATTCCCGCCTGTACAAAGCAGTTACCGCTTTTATCCGGGAGTGAAAGCACCACCGCTTTTTTGTCGATATCGGCAATGAGCACATTGTCCCCCACCTTGAGGGGACGTGGAAGCTTATACTTAACAATTTTTTTATCCACCGGGTCGGCGGCATTTTCCGCCTTTTCCAGTCCCCTTTTGGCCGCCGCCTTGGCCTTTCTTAACATCTCGGCGGCATTTTCGGTCTTTGACTGTTTCTTTATATCTTCAAGCTCGGAAAGCAGTCTCGACGACTCAGCCCTTGCAGATTCGGTAATATCCTTTGCCTGCTTTCTGGCCTGTTCGAGAATTTTGAGCCTCTCTTTTTCGAGATTTTCCCGGTCGGCTTTTGATTTTTTCGCCAATTCTTCTGCCGCTGCCCTGAGGGCTCTCGCC
>CABMOR010000199.1 GCA_902388225.1 uncultured Oscillospiraceae bacterium
TCTGGCGGCCGAAGCCTGCGCCGTTGCGCTGGGATTTCCCTTTGCAGGCGTTACCGACGCTCTTTCTATGGGGCCAAAGGTCAAGGGAAGGGCAGAGGTTGTTCCCACCGGTCGTGATTTTTCGGTGGTTATAGATTATGCCCATACACCCGACGGACTTCTCAATATTATGCAGACCTTAAACGAGGCCAAAAAGGGCAGACTTGTAACCGTTTTCGGCTGCGGCGGAGAGAGAGATAAGACCAAGCGTCCCATTATGGGAAAACTTGCGGCGGAATGTTCCCAAAAGGTTATTGTTACATCCGACAATCCCCGTTCGGAGGATCCCGATGAGATAATTAAGGATGTGCTTGAGGGCATGAAGGACAGCCAAGTCCCGGTGGAGGCCATTGCCGACCGGGCGAAGGCGGTCGAGCATGCAATAATGACGGCTCAGCCCGGAGATATGATACTGCTTGCCGGAAAGGGTCACGAGACCTACCAGGTGCTTAAAGATAAGACAATTCATCTCGACGAACGTGAAATAGTGGCGCAGGCTCTTAAAAATCTGAAATAGGAAGTAAAATATGGATACGGTTTATTTGATTATAGCGGCTGCGGCGGCTTTTCTGACCACGGCTCTGGTGGGGCTTATTATCGTCCCCTTTTTGCACAATCTGAAATTCGGTCAGACAATTCTCGACATCGGGCCAAATTGGCATAAATCCAAGCAGGGTACCCCCACCATGGGTGGAATAATGTTTATAATAGGCATTGTCTTTTCCATGGTGATAACCCTGACATTAGCCCTGGTTTTAAAAGGAGACAGCGGCCTTTTCAACCAGCTTACATCCACCGCTCCTCAACACAGAATATTTACCGTACGCATGATTGCGGGAGCGGTAATGGCTCTGTCCTTCGGTTTAATCGGATTTATCGACGACTATATAAAGGTCGTAAAAAAGCGTAATTTAGGATTAACTGCCCGTCAAAAGACCGTTCTTCAGTTCCTTGTTGCGGCCGCATATCTTTCAACCGCTGCTCTTTCGGGAGATACTGTTACCAAAATTCCCTTTGTGGGAGCGGTTGATGTTTCCCACGGAATAGGTTTGATATACTGGCCGATTGCCCTTTTGTTTATATACGGATTTGTCAACGCCGTAAATTTAACCGACGGTATCGATGGACTTTGCAGTTCGGTTACCATGGTTATTTCGGTATGTTTTATGATAATTTCGGGAATACTTCAAAACAGAGTCCTCTCTGTTCTTTGCTGTGCCGCCGCCGGAGGCTGCTGCGGATTCCTTTGTTGGAATTTAAAGCCGGCCAAGGTATTTATGGGAGATACCGGTTCGCTTTTTTTGGGCGGACTTGTGGTTGCTCTTGCCTTTGGAACAGGCTATCCCATTATTTTGCTTTTTGCCGGTATTCTTTATCTGATTGAGGCGCTTTCGGTTATTATTCAGGTTACATACTTTAAAAAAACCAAAAAGCGTATATTTAAAATGACCCCTATTCACCATCATTTTGAAATGAGCGGATGGAGCGAAAACAAAATTGTGCTTGTATTCTCGTCCGTGACCCTTGTGGGCTGTCTTGCCGCATTTATGCTTATATATTTCGGAGTGTAGCTTTTAGGAGGAACTTATGATTTCACCGGAGAGTCAACAAATAAATAATGTCATTGCTGAAAAGAAGTCTAAAAATGACATTCCCTCCAGGGGGAAAATGGACATGACATTTTTCGGCATGGTTATGCTGCTGCTGACGGTGGGTCTTGTTATGCTTTTTTCGGCAAGCTATGCCTATGCATATTATTACTATAACGGAAACAGCTATAAATTTATAACCAATCAGGCCATCTTTGCCGTTGTAGGTGTGGCGGCCATGATAATAATATCCTTTATAGATTATCGTTGGCTGAAAAAATTTCACCTTCCGTGGATAGTTTACGGTATCTCGGTTGCCCTGCTTGCGGTTGTTCTTATTCTCCCCCCAATGAACGATGAGCTGGGGGTTAAACGCTGGATAAGCTTCGGCTCATTCAATTTTCAGCCTTCCGAAATTGCCAAATTTGCAATTATTTTGCTTTTTTCCTATCTCATAGCTCAGAAGAAGGAAAAAATGAAAACCTTTAAGGACGGAATTCTTCCCTTTGTAATATTGCTTGGCCTTGTTTGCCTGCTTCTCATAAAAGAGCCCCATTTGTCGGCCACGGTGCTGGTGTTTTTCATCGGCGCGGTGCTCATGATTGTGGGCGGCATACGCCTTAAATGGCTTGCCGTCGGCGGCGGCGCGGCTGTCGCCGGATTTATACTTGTTATTGCCACCGGTGTGGTTTCCTATGCTTCCAAACGTATTGACGTTTGGTTTAATCCATGGTCGGACCCCCAGGGCGACGGGTTTCAGACAATTCAGTCTATATACGCCATTGGTTCGGGCGGTCTTTGGGGTAGAGGAATAGGTCAGTCGAGGCAAAAATATCTGTGGGTGCCCGAGCCGCATAACGATTTTATCTTTTCCATTGTTTGCGAGGAACTGGGCCTTATAGGCGCCGTTGCCATCCTTGCGGCATTTTGCGTACTTGTTTGGCGGGGAATTAGCATTGCCAGGCGTGCTCCTGACCGTTTCGGGGGGCTTCTTG
>CABMOR010000200.1 GCA_902388225.1 uncultured Oscillospiraceae bacterium
TTTTTTATTTGTTATAAAGGTGATTGATTTGGATATTTTCGTTTACTCCGATGAGTCGGGTGTCTTTGATAATAAGCACAACGATATTTATGTTTTTGCAGGAGTCATTTTTTTCGGAAAAGAACAAAAAGATATAGCGATAAGAAGATATTTAAACGCCGAAAGAAGTCTAAGAGAAAACAAATACACATCGGATGCAGAATTAAAAGCAAGTTATATAACCGTGAAAGAAAGAAACAAGCTTTATCGATCGCTAAATAATACATATAAATTTTGTACGGTAATCGAGCAAAACAAAGTAAACTCGAATATTTTCAACAACAAAAAAACAAAGCAAAGATACCTTGATTATGCTTATAAAATGATGATAAAGAGATACTTAGAATTTGCAATAAAAAAAGGCTACTTTATAAAAGACGAAGTTTCGGCAATTCGATTTTTTGTTGACCAACATACAACGGCTACCGACGGAATTTATGAACTTAGAGAAAGTATTGAAGAAGAATTACGATTTGGAACAATCAATTTTAATTGTAATTTTTTCTTTCCTCCTCTTTTTGATAAAGATATTTTAAAAACAGTAGATGTAAAGTTTTGCGACTCCAAAGTGACTCCCTTAGTCAGGGCGGCGGATATTGTTGCAAACAGAGTCTATTATAATGCAAAACACAGCATAAACGCCGCCATATCCGACAGAAATCTTCACGGAATAATTCAACCTTGATTGAGTCTGTTCTTTTCTATAAAATTCTTAAATCTTTCAAATACATCCAGCTCGAGGGGCGAGGTTAAAAACTTATCTCTTTTATAAAGCTCCTTCATTCTTTCCCAACGAAATTCCGCAGCCGTCATTGAAATGTCGCATAATTCGGATATTTCTTGTGCAGACTGTACGCCGATTCCCCAAAGCACACAGGCCGGGGCAAGAAGCCGAGAAGCGAAAACATTAGCTGCCTGTTCGATCGGATTGTCGTCTGGCGAAGGCTCCCGGTTGACAAGCTCATATTTTCCTAAATCTCCGTTTAAAATATGGCCGAGCTCGTGTGCGGCCGTAAACCGTTGTCGTCTCACCGGTTCCGACGAGCTCACAAAAATAACCGGCCGCCCCGAAAGAACGGCCGAATAACCGCTGTTATCGTCAATCGGCTCATACAGCCGGACGGTAATGCCAAGTTGACGGCACAGCGCCGACACATTTACCGGAAGCGCACCGACTCTTTCATTCAGAAGAACCTCCCACGCCAAATCCCGTGATTTTTTATATTTTTCGTAATCCATAAAAACACCTCGCTATATTCTATGGTGCTTTTAGGGAATATACAAATTATTTTTAAGGAGAAAATTTATGAATATCAGCACATAATAGAGTATTACATAAAAAATCCAAAATCCCGTTAAGAAATGCAATGAGGTGAAAGTATGGCAGACAACCAAGGATATTCAAAAGGTCTTAAATGGTTCAAATTTTATACTTCGTTTTATCTTCCTGTTTTTTTGTTTCTTTCCGGCCTTGCTTTATTCGGTGATATATCAGCTCTGTTTTTTCAAAAAAGATATTCCTATTACCCGGCGTCGGAGCTTTATACATATGTTTTTTTGGGCTTAATCTTAGAACTGATAACCTTTTGCCTTCAAATATCCTCCTTCGTTCGTTTGAGGAATGATAACGAAAAAAGCTTTGCCACCAACAATGCATACCTGATTTTTCTTTGCATATTCAGCGCATATAAGGCCGCATTGGGACAGGTCAGATTTGAAAAATATAGCTCATTTAGCAATCGAGTGGTTGTTGATACCTCTTCGGTCACTACGGCTTTTGTAAGTGTCTTTGCACTGTTATTTTTAGTATGGTTTGTGCCCAATTATTTTTATTTTAAAAACAGACAGGATTATTTGCGCGGTTCTTATGTAATAGCACCGAGCCAAGATATATTAAGTATGTTTGACGAAATAAAGGGCAATCCACAGGCTGTAAAGATTAAGGCGAGAGAGATGCGTGAAGCCGGTGGCTTAAATGTACAGGAATACTTTTATGTAATCCAAAACTATGTCGACCACTTAAACGGTGACACTACCGTTTACTTGGCGAAAAATCCCCTCGACAGATTTAAAGACATCAGCGACAACCCCGAAATGATAAAAGCACAGGCAAAGGACTTGTTAAGAAACGGCGAAATCACCTCAAAAGAATATATATATATTATCAACAATATACATCGGCTGGCAGATACAACCGTCAGCTCGGCCGAAAGTCCGCAAGAAAGCCAAACCGAAGAACATAAAGAAGACAACACTCTTTCCAAGCCGGCTGTCGAAGCCGCCGTGCAAACACCCGACCCGGTTAAAACCTGTCTCAGTTGTGGTGCACCCTTGATCGAAGGCGCTTCGTTTTGCAACAAATGCGGAAAAAAGCTAAATTAAAGGAGAAAAAGTATGTTTTGTGAAAAATGCGGAAAAGAAATCCCCGAAAATAGTAATTGGTGTCCTTTTTGCGGAAAAAAGAACGAGGAAGTAATAACAAGATATTTCCGAATTGCAATAGGTATAATTGGCGCACTTGCCGTGATATTTTTCTTTACAAGTGCTTATTTCGGCTTTG
>CABMOR010000201.1 GCA_902388225.1 uncultured Oscillospiraceae bacterium
GGAAGAAGCTGTAAAATAAGCACCTTACTGAATTTAGACGGGTCAACCGAAACAACTCCGGCCGCCGCCTGTCCCACTATTCCCACTCCCTTTGCAGAGCCTATTCCGGCAAAAAGCGCGGCGATTGCCGCCCCCAAAATTGCAAGTGCAAAACCTAAACTATTCATTATTTGTTTCCTCCTTGAGTGTTATATATTTTGTATTAACCTTTAACGGTTCAAAGGCTCTTCCGCCACCTTCATAAAACTTGGAAAAAAGCTCAACAAACTGAAGACGGTCGGTATGGACATATGCGCCCAAAAGATTTATGGCAATGTTGGCCGTGTGTGCCGTTAGGAAAAGAATGAACAGAAGTATTCCTTCGAGCACAATATTAGACGGCATGGCGCCGATAAGATTTATTACCTGGGCTATACAGCCTGTAGCCAGTCCCAAAGCCAGCAGTCTTGAATAGGAAAGAATGTCGCTTAGATATCCGGTTGCCACATTGTAAAGTCCGTATATTCCTCCGAAGAATCTCGCAAAAATGTTTTTTGAGCTTCTGGAAGAAGTCAGCACCACGAGCACAACTCCCGCAACGGCAAGATATCCTCCGGCCGTTGAAAGACCTTCCGGCACCGAAACGAGAATTCCGGCCGCAAGTGGCGCGGCTCCGAGAACGGTCATCATGACAGGTATAACGTCGAATACCGCGTCAAGTCTTTTGCCCGCCTTCCATTCTTTATAAAAATTTGCGCCCAGTCCCACAAACAGATGAATTATTCCCAAACCGAAGGAAAAAAGCAAAAGGTTCATGGGCTTGTTTATCGGCTCAAACCAAATAGCTGTAGATCCGATGTCTCTGCCGAAGAAATCCCTTGCAATTATTTGGGGAAGGTCTCCGTACCAGCTTCCGAAAAGTGCCCCCCAAAAGACGGTTGATATTCCGCAAAATCGGAACATTTGCATGGTCTTACGCAGTTTGCTTCCAAGCTTAAACTTTTTAAGCGCCACGGTTGTAACCAAAACCATTATAAGTCCGTATCCCGCATCGGAAAGCATCATTCCGAAAAAGAGATAATAAAAAAAGGACATAATAGGGGTTGGATCAAGGTCGTCCTTGCCGGGAAGGGCGTACATTTCGGTTATGCCTTCAACCGGTCGGGAAAATCCGCCGTTTTCGAGCAAAACCGGAACATCCTCATCTTCCTCCGGCTCATAAAGCTCGGCGGCGATTGTCAAGCTCTCTTCAAGCTCGTTTAAAAGCTTTTGAGCGAATTTTTCGGGGATATATCCGTGGATTATAACCGTGCTCTTGCTTGAAGCAAGTTTTGCCATAGCCTCGTATTTATCAATGCTAACCGACAGACTGTCGCAAAGAAACTGTATGTCAGGGCAAAGAGCCGAAAGCTGTTTAAGACGTTCTTCCTTTTGTACAATTTTTCCCTTTAATTCCTTGATTTTAGAATGGCAAACTTCTGTTTCCTCTTTTGGGGTCAGGTCGGATTTTTCGGAAATTTCCGAAAAGCCCTTTTCCCTTAAAACCGAAAAAACCTCGTCGGCATCGGATTTCAGACAGATTACACAGATATTTGTGGATGTATTTAGCTTGCTGATAACATGAATATCTGCCTTTAATCCTATTTCGCAAAGAGTATCCTGTTCCCATTTTACCGGAAGGGTTCCGATGAAATTTGCGGTAAAATCGGTTTCTGCTCCTTTTGTGGGAATGTCAAGCTCTTTCCATGGAATAAGCCCATCGGCCTTTAATCTCAGCTTTGCAATGTCTCCCTTGAGGTCGGAAATTTCCTTGTTCAGCTCATTTATGAGTCCGACCTGCTTTTTGGTGTTTTCGCACCTTTTAACATCTTCCGAATATTCCTCATCGGTCAGCTCTCTTTTGCCATTGAGTTGGTCAAGAATTGACGGCTTCTTTTCAGAATAATTTTCCAGAGCGGCAAGAGCGTTTTCGGCCTCTCCCCGCCGTTTTTCAAATTCCGCCACTGCCGACGCCGTGGACTGTTTAACCAAAGCCTCGTCCGAAATATCGCAAATTTCCACACATCCCCGCCGCTGAAGCCGGTCGATAATTTGTCCTCCGTCCTCACGCATTGCAATAATTTCGATGCGCTTCATTTTCATTTTTCCCGTAAAATCACCTTCTGTCCGTAAATATACCAAGATGCTCAGCAAATAGCCTTGATAACCCAAAGGACAGCCTCACGGCGTTTTTGCTCTACCTGCTGTTCAACGGCTTTGAGCATCTTCTCGGTTTCACCGTCCGACTCCTTCTTCTTTTCCAAAATCTTTTTTTGATTTTCGGTCCGCATATTTTGAATTTTCTCCTCGGTTTTTAACAGTAAGGCCTGTTTATTTTGTTCGGCCCGGTCTTTTGCAGAGGAAATAATCTGCTCGGCTGTTTTCTTGGCCTGTTCAAGCTTCTCTTTTCCTAATTCTTCGGCATTTAAAATTTTTTCAACCGAATGGGAAATCATAATTTCTCCTCCTTTCCTTTGGATTATTATCCCCGAAAAAAGCAAAAAAGGAGCCGACTCTACAGACAGCTCCCATCTAACTCAAATTCAGTTTGCAAAGTTCTTTTGCATAGTTATATATTACA
>CABMOR010000202.1 GCA_902388225.1 uncultured Oscillospiraceae bacterium
GCGCGGTTGTCAAGGGGACAGCCGTAGGCATTGATGTGCCGCTTAATTGAGCAGAATTCCGAATAGCTGACGCAGGGGGCAAAGAGCTTTGTTCCCCAAAGCTTATCCCAGACCATGTTGTATTTCATGCTGAAGGTGTCGGGACGGTCGTATGCCAGACGGAAGCTTCCGTCCTCGTTTGCGGCGCGTTTGACAAAGCTGTCGGCCATTTCCTTGGCGGTTTTCATAAGGGAATAGGCCCGCTGTTCATCCCCCTTCATCTGAAGTATCTTGGCATATCCCGCAATTCCCATAATGGCCTTGAGGGAAAGATTGCAGTTGTGGGCGAGATGTCCTGCAAAATCGTCGGTACAAAGCTGATTTTCCGGATCTTTTCCGTATTTGATAAGGTATTCCACCCACATGTCAAGCATTTGGGAGTATTTGTCGGCAAACTCGGTGCTCTGTTCAATAAAGCAGAGATTTGCAGTCATAATAAGCATATTTCCGCATTCCTCCACCGGCATCTGGTAGGAAAGGAACTGCTCCGGATTGCTGTCTTCCCATGCGCCATAGGCCTGCCCGATAACCAGTGGATATGTGCCCACGTCATGAGGAGCAAAATCATACTTCCATGCGTCCGAGGAGGCATATTTAAATATGGGGCGGAGCATTCCCTTTAAAAGCTCGGTATTGTAAAGCAGGAAAAACGGGGAAGAGGGATAGGTCACATCCACCGTTGCGGCACAGCCGTTGCTTAAACATTCCTTTGATATAAAAATTATCTGACCCTCGGTGTCCACGGCAAGCTTGTGGGCCGCAATAAGCTGACGGTAGGCAAGGGAGAGAAGCTCGGCGTATTTTTCTCCTCCGGCATTTTCAGCCTCATCAAAAAGCTCCTCGGAAATCCGGCGGCATTCCGTAAGCATATCGTCGCTCTCGTTCTTTGCCTCAACAAGCGCTTCTTCAATGGTCAGACCCTTGGTTTTCCAGTATGCGTCGACATTGGTGCCGAAATAGTTGAGGCATTTTATGTCGTCATATCCAAAAAGCAGACAGCTTCCCTTGCCCTCTGTAAGGGAGAATTTCGTTGAAATAAAGGTTTTTCCCTCATCCTCAAAGCTTTTGTATTCGGCGCCGCTTGGTCCGCAGAGATAAAAGTATCCCCATTCGATTCTGAGCACATCGCCGCTGCGCTGAAGCATTTTCTGGTAAACGCTGCCGATTTTAATGGCCTTTTGGCCGTCGCAAAGCTCGACGCCCTGGGCGAGGACGGGGGTTTCTCCGGCCTTGTGTATGCAAAGCTCCTCCGAGGCGGAAATGTCTACAAAAACATCGTGACTTTTGCCGTCGTTTGAATCATAGGTGATTTGAAGATAGGAAACCGGTCGGGAGAGACGGTAAAGGTCATTGGGAAAAAGGGTGGAGTAAAAGCTCAAATGAAGAATAATCTTGTCGTTTTCAAAAACATAGTCGGTCACAAGGGCCGAAAGGTCGCTGTAAATCTGTTTAATTTCCGGGTCTTTTGTCATTCCCATAAATCTGAAGGTCTCGCCGTCTACCGTGACGGTGCCTTTTAAGGGGTTTGGGTCGTCGGTCCAGTGAACCGTGTCGGAGGAATAAAGCTCATCGCTGTGGGACCAAACCGAAAAGTATGGGTCGACGGTGATAAGAGGGAAGGCAGGGGGTCTGAGTTTCATAGTTAACACTCCTGTTTGTTATTGGTTTTAGAATACAATAAATCCTTGGCTTTTTCAACAGGTTTAAGCAAAATAAAAGCCTTTTTTATTAAAAAGGAGCCAAAAGGACGGATTGACATGGAAATATACCCGCCAAAGGGGATGCTTTTCGGTAATGCTGCATTAAAAAACCACGGCAAGGCGATAGCTTTGCCGTGGTTTTTTCTCTTATAATGCAGAAAAACCGCTATGGGAAGGGGTTTTATATTTTACTCTTCTGCCTTGAATTTATCAAGCTTTCCAACCGCTTTTTGCAGCACGCAAAGGGCGTCGTTGACCGTCACGTCTCCGTCACAGTCCACATCGCAGAGAAGCAGGATTTTGCCGTCAAAATCTATCTTTCCGACGCTTTTTTGCAAAATAATCAAGGCGTCGCCGACCGTGACGGTTCCGCTTGAGTCGGCGTCTCCGTAAACGTCGGTCTTTTTATCGGTCAAAGACAGCCCGCCAAGGTAAAAGTCGGCATTTTGCCCGCCGTTTTTGTTTGTGTAAACAAGGGTGACGGTATCGATGTCCGAAAGGTCAACCGACGGGTCCTTTTGTGTAAAACGGGAAAGTTCAAAATTCAGGGTCTGCCAACTTCCGGTAAAGTAAAATCCCTTGACGGTATACTGATATCCGGCTTGACAGCCTTTTTTGGTCAGTATAATATCTACGGTGTCGCTTTTGTGGCCGATGTCGCTGAGGTTTTCCGAGCATTTGATTTTAAAGGTGAATTTGTTAAAGCTGTTTGCGTTTATGGCTTCGTCAAGATAAAATGAAAGGGAAAGAGAGGTCTGCTCCGAAAGACTGTTTTCCCACCGGGCAGCATATCCGCCGTCGGTTTGTTTTGAAAGGGAGATAAGTCCGCCGTTGTGCGCCGAAAATCCGGTTAA
>CABMOR010000203.1 GCA_902388225.1 uncultured Oscillospiraceae bacterium
ACGGAGCGAATCCCTACATAGAGACCACCCGCCCGCTGGTTGTTATAACCGCGCCCGGCCCCTGTAGCGGAAAGCTTGCCACCTGCCTTTCCCAGCTTTATCACGAATATAAGCGGGGAGTAAACGCCGGGTATGCCAAGTTTGAGACCTTTCCCATCTGGAACATACCGCTGAAGCACCCGGTTAATGTAGCTTACGAGGCCGCCACGGCCGACCTTAAAGATGTCAACATGATTGACCCGTGGCATCTTGAGGCCTATGGCAAAACCACCGTCAACTATAATCGGGACATTGAGGTGTTTCCGGTTGTAAATAACATTTTGACAAAAATCACCGGCAAGCCCGGCCTTTACAAATCCCCAACCGACATGGGGGTAAACATGGCGGGATACGGAATCTGCGATGACGGCGCGGTCAGAGAGGCCGCAAAGCAGGAGATAATACGGCGATACTATAAAGCCCGCTGTGATTATAAGCAGGGCAGAGGAGATGCGGAAACGGTCGAGCGTATCGAGTCGCTTATGAACGAGCTGGAACTTTCGGTCAACGACCGAAGGGTGGTTGCCCCCGCCCTTTTGAAGGCCGAGCAAAGCGGAGAACGCGCCGTGGCAATAGAGCTACCGGACGGCAGTATAGTTACCGGCCGCTCGGGAGAACTGCTTACCGCTTCGGCTGCCGCCGTGCTCAATTCGGTTAAGGAAATGGCCGGAATAAGGGACGAAATGCTGCTTATGTCTCCGGTCGTGCTCGAGCCCATTATTAAAATGAAAACCGACATTCTACGTTCAAAGCAGAAAATATTAAGCCTGACCGACGTGCTTCTTGCCCTGAGCATATGCGCCGCCACCAATCCCGTGGCCGCTCTTGCCGTTACCAAGCTTAAACAGCTTAAAAACTGCGAGGCCCACGCAAGCTGTATGCTGACATCGGCCGACGACAACGCCCTGAGAAGCCTCGGAATGAATGTGACCTGCGAGGCCGAATATCCCACTTCCGACCTTTATTATGTTTAAAAGGCCGGTGAGGAAAAACTGCATATAAAAAGGAGATATAGGTAAGAGCCTTTATCTCCTTTTTTTGTATTCTTTCTTGACCGTACGGAAGTTTTTTCCCATAAAAAATATGTAAATGCAGAAAAGCAGAAGAGCGGGATTGTAAAATTTAAGGGCGAGGAATGTTGCCAAACAGGCAAATAAAAAACCGAAAACACGGGATATTAAGGTGCAAATGCTGTCGGCACGGGAGGGCGTAAAAGAGCATAAAAGAGCATAAAGAAAATTACCGCCGTCCAAACCCGAAATAGGTGTCAGATTAAATACTCCGATAGCCAGATTTGCAGCCGAGAAAAGCAGAAAAATGTCGTATTTATACTTCGTAAAAGCAAATATAAAGACGGACGACACAGCGAAATTTGTCAAAATTCCACCAAGATGTATCAAAAGCTCCTTTTTCAGAGGAAGGGATTTATTCGGCTTTTCGATGTCGGCCGAAAGGGGCAAAAGGCATATCTTTTTGGGCGGAAAACCGAGAAAAATCATAAAAAAAATATGCCCCAGCTCGTGAAACAGACAGCACAAAAGTATAACCCCCGCCTGACCGGTGCGGTCAATGAGCAAAAGGACGGTCAGACGCATGACAAAAAGGGGAGAAAGAAAAATTTTACACCCGAAAAGGGGAAATTCAATCAACTTTCAGCACCCAAAGGGGATTTATTCTCACTCCCCCTATGCGTATTTCAAAGTGAAGATGGGGGCCGGTGGACACCCCGGAGTTGCCCGATAGGGCGATGGTCTGACCCTGATATACCCTGTCCCCCTCCGAAACCAAAAGCTCGCTTAGATGGGCATATTTTGTGTCCACCTTATCGTTGTGGCAAAGGGTCAGGTAGTTTCCTGCAGACGAGGTGTATCCCCCCTCCTTGACCACCCCCGGAAGCGCCGCCTTGACCGGAGTACCGGTTTCCACCCCAATGTCAATGCCTCCGTGGAAAAGATTTGTTCCGTAGATGGGATGAACTCTAAAGCCGAAGGAGGAGGTGAGCTCTCCCGTTGCCGGCCAAACAATATCGTTTACTGCCGGGGAATTTGAGCTTTGATAGGAAAGGTTTACTGCCTTTACCGCCGACTCATCCTTTGCCTGCCCGTCAAGCAGAGGGGAAAGCCCGCTTTCCCCGCTTTGGCCGTCTTGCTCGGTTTGGGAAATGGGCTGGGCAAGGTCGGGGGTGACATAAACCGTATCCCCTTGCTGTTCTTCATTTGAACCGCCGGTTTGGGAAATTTTGCTTGACAGGGCCGACTTGATTTCCTCCGCCGTCAGACTGTGAAAAACGGTTTTCTGAGCCTTCTCCGCCCAAAGCTTTAATGCCGAAAAGCGCGGCCACCGCCCCTACGCACACGGCCGACTGAAAAAGCAGAAGCCGGGTTTTAGAGTCTTTTTGGCGGGGCATTTGTCTGACTTCCGGTTCAAGCTTGTCGGGCAGGCTTTGATTGTATTTATAATCTTTATTATTGTCCACAAAAATCACTCCCAAGGAATTTATATGACGGGCTGTCCCGTAAAATGCCCTTGACAAATGACTTTTCAAAGG
>CABMOR010000204.1 GCA_902388225.1 uncultured Oscillospiraceae bacterium
AAAATATTTCTTAAGGCTTAAAAATTTTCAAACTTTTGAAATTTCCTGTTGACATAAGACCGAAATAATGGGATAATAGAAAAAGATATAAAAAGGATGATCTGCATGAGAGTCATTACCGGAAGCGCCCGGGGGAGAAACCTAAAGACGCTTGACGGGCTCGAGACCCGCCCAACCTCCCAAAAGACCAAGGAGGCGCTCTTCAGCGTTATCCAGTTTGATATTGAGGGGAGACGGGTGCTTGACCTTTTCGCCGGAAGCGGTCAGCTTGGCATCGAGGCCCTAAGCCGGGGCGCGGAAAGCGCCGTCTTTGTGGACAGCTCCAAAAGGGCGGTTTCGATAATAAAGGAAAATATCGCCCTTACCGGCTTTGGCAAAAGCTCGTCGGTTTTTTGCCGGGAATGGAAGACATATGTCGCCTCCTGCCGTGAAAAATTCAACATTATTTTTCTCGACCCTCCATACAGCAAGGGTATTTTAAAGGAAGCTCTGCCCATGGCCTCCGGCCTTCTTTGCGACGGCGGGATCCTGCTATGCGAGCACGATGTTAAGGACGAGATGCCGCCTTCTTTGGAAGGGCTTTGCCTTTTTAAGAAAAAAAATTACGGAAGGATTGCCCTGAGCTTTTACAGAAAGGAATTCGAAAAGGCTTGAAAGAAATAACCGCTGTTTGTCCCGGAAGCTTCGACCCCATGACCATGGGACATTATGATATAATCGCCCGTGCCGCCAAGATGTTTACAAATGTCATCGTGCTGGTGGTGCCGAATGTTGCCAAATCTCCCACCTTCTCCCTTGAGGAGCGTGTGGAGCTTATTAAAAAATCTGTCAGCGGTCTTGAAAACGTCAAGGTCGACTGCTTTGACGGCCTGCTTGCCGACTACATCAAAGAGGTGGGAGCCGGGGCCATTGTAAAGGGTTTGCGCGCTGTTTCTGATTTTGAATATGAATTTCAGATGGCGCTTACCAATAAAAAGCTCTGTCCCGAGGCGGAAACGGTTTTCCTGACCGCCAAGGCGGAGAATATGTATCTCAGTTCATCCATAGTTAAACAGATAGGAAGCATGAACGGAGATATCAGGGAATTTGTTCCCGCCGAAATTTACGAGGATATTATTTTAAGGCTGAAAGGAAGATAAAAATGAACGTAGAAGAATTGCTTGATCAGTTAGACGATATTATGGAAAAGGGCTGGAGCTTTCCCGGCGGCCGCCGCGTCATCGAGGTGGAAAAGCTCAGAGAGCTCATCGACGATATCCGTCTTAATATGCCCAACGAAATAAAGCAGGCCAAGAGCATTGTCTCCGACCGTGCCGACATCATCACCACCGCCAAGAAAGAGGCCGAGGGCATTGTCCGCAGCGCCGAGGAGCGCGCCCGCGCCATCGTCGCTCAGGAGGAAATTACCAAAATGGCTCAGGCAAAGGCTCACGAGATTGTCTCCCAGGCTCAGATCAAGAGCCGTGAAATGCGAAAGGCCGCTCAGGACTTCGTGGACGACATTATGCGCCGCTCGGACGAGGAGCTGACCCAGAATCTTTCGGAGCTTCGCAAGACCAGAGCCTCCTTAAAGCAGAACATCCCCGCCGTCAAGGCCGAGGAGCCAAAGAACAAATAAACTTAAAATCAAAAGACCTTGGAAAAACCAAGGTCTTTTTCTATTTAAGGGCGTTGTAAACTTTTCGGCAAATTTCCCGGTCGGTGTTAAGGTCGAACTTTCTCGCAAACATATATTGAGAGCTCATAAGACTGTCAAAATCCTCGGTTTTAAAAACATAGGGATTGCCCCTCGTCCAGTCGATATACCGCATGTTGGCAAGAGGGTCGCTTTGAGAGCTTTGAAGGTAAAGCCTGTCCTTAAAATCCGATTCCATAAGCAGGGTCTGCAAAAACAGCTCGTCGGCACAGCTGCTTTTTGAAAAGACTTTTTTTATAAGTTTTTCTTTTGAGAGCAGATAGTCTGCCAAATCATGGGTTATGCTGAACCAGTTTGAGCCGCAATATGGCTTTATGCCTTGCTTTTTAAGCCTGTCGATCTTTGAGGGCCGCTGAAGAGCCAGGCTTATTTTTTCGAGCTTTGAGTAAAAATTATCGCTCCGTCCGGCCTTTTCATGGAAAAGGTGATAAAGGCTTATTCTCTCGACAGTCGACTGTTTTTGACAAAATTCCTCCGTGGAAAAATGGACAAACTCCCTGCCGGAATTTTGCTCGAAAAATCGGTAAATTTCCTCCGGCTTTTTAAGGGGAAGATCCACACCCGAAATAAGGTGAAAATAGGAATAATCCTTTTTTGCGGCCTCCTTAAGCAGAATAAGCTCGGTTTCTATGCCGCTGAAGCCGCCCCAGGTGTTGCAGATACGGCGGGTAAAGAAAATGTTTGACTTCTTGGGAATACAGGCAAAGTCCTCAAATTCAAAATCCGTCGCCTTTTTGTCAATGTGGATGTAAAAATCGTTTTGCTCGAAATCAAGCAGCTCTATGAGCATTTTAAGAAGTTCAAACTGGTTGTGGGCAATTATGAGATAAGCGTGTCTGTTCAAAAAATCACCTCGTAGGTATTCTACCAAAACCCGCAGGAAAATTCA
>CABMOR010000205.1 GCA_902388225.1 uncultured Oscillospiraceae bacterium
GCCAATGATCCCGAAGATTATACAAGAGATACCCTCATAATAGGAAGTCTTGACACCTATGTAGGTAACGGGTTCTGTCTGAATGCCGAATGGGGATTTCTCACTACCCAGCAAACAGGTTTCTGGACTGTGGACGGTAAACAGGTCAATAAGTTCACCGAGGGTGAGGCTTCAAGCGGTATAAGCTGTTCCTTCCTTTCCCAGCTTTCTTTCTTCCATAACTTTGTTTGGAATGAGGACGGCGCATTTATTATTCAGGATCCCGACTTGGAAAGCGCAGCAGGTAAATACGGCGTAAAAATCACCGAAAACGGCTATAACTTTGTCGAGTTTGACATGGCCAGCGAATATGATGTTGACATTGAGAATTTCTCGATTTGCATGTGCGGCGATGTTAAGGCGTGGCATGGCTATAATGCCGACCGTAAAAAAATCAGCCTTAAAGGCCAAACCTGGTATCATGTTGTGGTTCCGATAAACGAGTTTGAATTCGGACCTGACCTCGGAATCAATCCTGACGGCACTCAGTCCAGCGGAAATGCAAAATACGGTCTTTCCTGCACCCAGCGTATACGTTTTGAGATGCTCGGACTCAGCGATCCCAATAATGATGGTGAAATTCCCGAGGACACCTCTATCTATTTCGACGCAATCCGCATTACCAGGGGCTCTTCCCCTTATCAGGCCGAGACTCTCACCTGGACTCCCGCAAAGGATTTCGGATATGACCCCATCAACGGCAATTTGCTGACCAAATATTTCGGATCTGCAGAGGATGTTGTCATTCCCGACAAGGTTACTTCCATTGCCGACGGCGTTTTCGCAGGTAAGGATATCAAAACAGTCACCATCGGTGAACAGGTAACCGAAATCGGCTCCAACAACTTTGAGGATATAGACGGAATCGTCATTGTCGGCGTTGAAGGAAGTTATGCTCAAACATACGCCGAGGATAACGGTCTTGATTTCCGGGCAGCCGTGCTTGTAAACTACGGCGATCTTGACGGAGACGGCGAGGTAAAGGTCGGAGACGCCTTAGTCGCTCTTCAGGGGGCGGTCGGAAAGATCAACCTCACCGAGGCGCAGACCAAGGCTGCCGATGTGGACAATACCGAAGGAGTAAGCGTAAACGACGCTCTCATTATCCTGCAGTATTCGGTTGGAAAAATCACTTCCTTCCCCGTTGAGCAGAACTGATTTTGCAATATATCACCGCAAGTTCTTTTGAGCTTGCGGTGATTTTTTTGGCTTAAATATTGAAATCAGCCCTAATGTGGTTTATAATGGTAGGGATAATATTTTAAGGAGCTTTTTAAATGAAACTTGGTATAATAGGTCTGCCTAATGTTGGCAAGTCCACCCTTTTTAACGCCATAACCAATGCCGGAGCCCAGTCGGCCAATTTTCCCTTCTGCACCATCGAACCGAATGTTGGAATGGTGGCCGTTCCCGATAAGCGGCTGGACGAGCTTGCCAAAATCCACAATCCCGAAAAGGTAACTCCCGCAACCGTAGAATTTGTGGACATCGCCGGTCTTGTCAAGGGAGCCTCAAAGGGCGAGGGTCTTGGTAACAAATTCCTTTCACACATTCGAGAGGTCGATGCCGTGGTGCATGTTGTGCGCTGTTTTGAAAATGACGACATCGTTCATGTTGAAGGAAGTGTTGACCCTGCAAGAGATATCGAGACCATAAATCTTGAGCTTATCTTTGCCGATATGGAAATGCTGGAGCGTCGAATCGACCGTGTTTCCAAAATGATGAAGGGAGATAAATCTTTATCCAAAGAGGTTGACCTTCTCAAGGCTCTTTACGCTCATCTCGAAAGCGGCAAAACCGCCCGTTCCTTTGACCGAGACGAGGACGGCGATAAAATCATAAAGGAAGTCGCACTTATTTCCGACAAACCGGTAATTTATGCCTGCAACATGGGAGAAGACGAAATCGCAGGAAATCTTGAAGACAATAAATATTATCAGACGGTCAAAAAAATTGCCTCTGAGGAAGGTGCCGGGGTGATTCCCGTATGTGCCGAAATCGAGGCAGAGATTGCTTCTCTCGACCGGGAGGAGCAGAGAGCTTTTCTTGACGAAATCGGACTTAAAGAATCCGGTCTTGACCGTCTTATATCGGCCTGCTATAACCTGCTCGGTCTCATTTCCTATCTAACCGCCGGAAAACCCGAAGTCAGAGCCTGGACCATAAAGAAGGGTACCAAAGCTCCTCAGGCGGCCGGCAAAATTCACTCGGATTTTGAACGGGGATTTATTCGTGCTGAGGTCATTGGATATGAAGATTTTATGTCGGTGGGTTCCATGGCGGCGGCAAAGGAAAAGGGACTTGTAAGAAGCGAAGGCAAGGAATATGTTGTCAAGGACGGCGATATTGTACTTTTCCGATTTAATGTATAAAAATCATTATACAAATAGTATTATTTAATTAACGAAATGTTAAATATGCGTTTCCATTCGGTTTTTTATGCTTAGACCTATTGAAAAAAATTACTTTTAGCAATATAATTATACAGTTAAATAATCTCTCAAAGG
>CABMOR010000206.1 GCA_902388225.1 uncultured Oscillospiraceae bacterium
TGCGATATGATAGACCTTAATGTAAAGGCGCTGGCAGTCATGACCCAGATGACCGTTCCCTTTATGGAAAAGGGCAGCCGTATTATTGAGCTTTGTTCCTCGTCGGCATTTTTCCCCCTTCCCTTTTTCAACTGCTATGCCTCTACCAAGGCCTTTGTTCAGCATTACAGCTATGCCCTTGCCCTCGAGCTCAAGCCCAAGAAAATCACCGTGACTCAGGTCAGTCCCGGTTGGGTTTCCACCGAGTTTTTCGACCACACCGACGAGGAAAAAACCCTCCACGCCCCCAAGAAATACAAACCCCTCTACTCCCCGAAGGATGTGGTGAAAAGGGCGGTGGAGGACGCCGACAGGGGCAGAAAATTTTCGGTCTACGGAAGCTTTGTTAAATTCCATCGGTTTGCCGGGAGGTTTTTCCCCAGGTGGTTTATGAACGCCCAGTGGAAAAGCCGGCTCAGATAATCTTAAATTTTAATTGTGCCAAACTTCGGTTTTGGTATTGACCTTAAAGGAAAACTGCTATATAATTATCAGGATATAGTTTCAAGTCTTGGGAGGAATAATCAATGAAAAAAGTATTGTGTATCGGCTCGGGTACCACCGATGTCATCATTAAGCCTGTGGACGCGCTCCCCACTCCCGGTGAGCTTCAGTTTATCGACAGCTCCTCCATGTTCGTGGGTGGTTGCGCTTCCAATGCATCCATCGATTTGGCAAAGCTGGGAGTTCCCGTGTCCCTTTGCGTAAAGCTTGGCAAGGACCTTTTCGGCCACTTTGTTTATGACACCTGCAAGGAGGCCGGAGTTGATGTGAGCGGCTGTGTAATGGACGAAAATGTCCAGACAACCACCTCCATCGTCTGCGTCAATTCCGAGGGAGAGAGAAGCTTTCTCTACAACGGCGGCTCGACCTCTGCAATGACCGATAAGG
Organism: uncultured Oscillospiraceae bacterium; assembly: GCA_902388225.1. Taxonomy (GTDB): domain Bacteria; phylum Bacillota; class Clostridia; order Oscillospirales; family Acutalibacteraceae; genus UMGS1484. The sequence goes on from CABMOR010000206.1 coordinate 931, forward strand.
ATATCCCCGATTCCCTTATTGCCGATGCCGACATTGTATTTTTGGCCGGCGCGCTGCTCACCCACGGACTTGACGGCGAGCCTGCGGCCAAAATGTTTGAAAAGGCACAGAAGATGGGCAAATTCACCGTCATGGATACCGCATGGGATCCCACCGGCCGCTGGATGAAAGGCGTTGAAGCCGCCCTGCCTCATCTCGACCTTTTTATGCCCAGCATCGAGGAAGCTCAGAAGATTGCCGGGAAAGAGGATTTTGACGACATTGCCGATGTTTTCTTTGAAAAGGGCGTCAAGAATGTTATTATCAAGGCCGGCAAGAAGGGCGCATACATACGGGAAGGCGGAAAGAAAGGCTATTTCGCACCCACCTATCTTTCGGTAAAGCCCACCGATACCACCGGCGCCGGAGATTCTTTCTGTGCCGGATTCCTGGCAGGACTTGCTCAGGACTTTGATTTTGAAAAGTCGGCAAAGCTGGGCAACGCCGTCGGCACCCACTGCGTTATGGAACTGGGTGCCTCCACCGGAATTAAGCCCCTGGCCGAAATTTATAAATTTATGGAGGAGCATACCGACGAGGTTGCCCTTTAATAAAAAGGAGTAATAAAAATGAAACGTTCCGAAATAAACGCAATTATCAAGGATGCGGTGGCATTTCTTGACGAGCACAAGTTCCTGCTTCCTCCCTTTGCCTATTTTACCCCCGAGGAATGGAAGGACAAGAATCACGAATATGATGAAATTCGCAAAAATATGCTGGGCTGGGATATAACCGATTTCGGCAGCGGCGATTTTCACAGCTGCGGACTTTTCCTCTTCACCCTTCGCAACGGCAACGCCCACAATCCCGACGACAAAAAGGTTTATGCCGAAAAGATTATGATAGTCGAGGAAAATCAGGTCACTCCCTATCATTATCATTGGTATAAGCAGGAGGACATCATCAACCGCGGCGGCGGAAATCTCATGATAAAGGTTTACGGCGCCGACGAGAACGACGGTCTTTCGGATGAGGATGTGGAAATTCAGGTCGACGGCAGACATTATACCGTTCCTGCCGGTACGGTCATTCGCCTTACTCCCGGCATGAGCCTGACCAACACCAAAAAGCTCTACCATTCCTTCTGGGGAGAAGAGGGTCACGGAAAGGTTCTGGTGGGCGAGGTCAGTCAGTGCAACGACGATTCCACCGACAACCGCTTCTTTGAGCCGGTGGACTGCAGCCCCTACATGGGCGCCATTAAGGACGCCGACACCTCCGACGCTACCCGCTTCTACGACAAGGTCGGCCGTTTCCCCGACATTGAGGAGGACGAAGCCCCCATTTATCTTCTCGGAAACGAGTATCCCGAGGCAAAATAAGCTTTTCAAAATTAAAAAGCTCTCTTTCAAAAGAAAGAGAGCTTTTCGTCTGCAAAAAAGCGGCAAATCTAAGGGGAATGCCGCCTGAAAAAGCTTAGTCGAGAATCTCGCCGGTGAAGTTGGGGGAAATGCCGGCGGCATTGCACTCGTCGGTGTCGATGTGCATTGCAAGGGAGAATTTGTCGCTGACCCTGACCACAACATCTCCGAAAATTGTATCTC
>CABMOR010000207.1 GCA_902388225.1 uncultured Oscillospiraceae bacterium
AACGCCGACGCAGCAATTGAAATATTTCTGTGTTTTTTTATGCTCATTTTATTCCGAAACAACCTTTGCGCATCTTGCACAGATGTCGGGATGGGCGGGATCCGAGCCGATATCATCGGTATATTTCCAGCACCGCTCGCATTTATGTCCGTCGGCCTTTTCAACGCTTACCGAAACTCCTTCAAAGCTTCCCTTGAAGGAGCCTTCTCCCTCGTTTGAAAGCTTAACCTCAGACACAATAAAGACATTGGTAAGGCTGTCCTTAACCGAACAAAGGAAATCATAGGTATTTCCCGTTGCAAAAAGGGTGACCTTTGCTTCCAGCGAAGCGCCGATAACCTTGGCATTTCTGGCCTCTTCAAGCGCCTTTTGGACATTGTCCCGAAGGGCGTGAATCCTGTCCCACATCTCCATAAATCCTTCTTCACAGCTAAGTCCGCAGGGCTTGGGCATGTCGTTATAAACCGCGCGCTCGGCATTGACTTTGGAGGTGTGCTTCATGCTGCGCCAGATTTCATCCGATGTAAATACAAGAATCGGAGAAATAAGAAGGGTAAGCGACTCGAGAATACGGTAAATGGTGGTCTGGGCGGCACGACGGGTGACGCTGTCGGTTTTCTCGACATAAAGCCTATCCTTGAGAACATCGAGATAGAAGTTGGACATATCAACTATGCAGAAATTGTGAATGGCATGGTAAACATTGTGATATTCATAGTTTTCGTACCCTTCGGTAACCTCTTTAATGAGGTCGTCAAGCTTCATGATGGCCCATTTATCAATGCTTTCAAGCTGATCGTCAGGCACCATGTCCTTGTCAGGGTCGAAATCTCCGATACATCCGAGAATGAATCTTGCAGTATTGCGTATCTTTCGGTATCCTTCCGAAAGCTGTTTAAGTATTTCGGGGGAGATCCTGATGTCGGCGTGATAATCCGAGGAAGCAACCCACAGTCTGAGAATCTCGGCGCCGTATTTTTTAACAATATCATCGGGATTTATTCCGTTTCCGAGGGATTTGGACATTTTTCTGCCTTCGCCGTCCACCACCCATCCGTGGGAAATAACCGTCTTGTAAGGAGCCCTGCCCTCGACAGCAACCGAAGTCAGCATGGAGGACTGGAACCATCCTCTGTACTGGTCGGCGCCTTCAAGGTATACATCGGCAGGCCATTTAAGATAGGGACGGTTTTTGCAGACGGCAAAATGGCTGGAACCGGAATCGAACCAAACATCCATTATATCCTTTTCTTTGGTAAATCCGTGTTGGTTTCCGCAATGAGGACATTTAAAGTCCTGGGGCAGGAAATCCTCGGCCTCCCGCTCGAACCATGCATTGGTTCCTTCCTTGCCGAATATGTCGGCCACCTTGAGCATGGCCTCTTTGTCGACAATTTCCCTGCCGCATTTTTCACAGTAAAAAACAGGAATGGGAACTCCCCATTTTCTCTGACGGGATATACACCAGTCATTTCGGTCTCTAATCATCGACTGAAGACGGTCATGTCCCCATTCGGGAATCCACTTTACCGAATTAACGGCCTCAATGGCTTTATCACGGAAATCGGAAATTGAACAGAACCACTGACTTGTGGCACGGAAAAGAACCGGTTTCTTACAGCGCCAGCAATGGGGATACTGGTGTTTGATTTTTTCCATGGCAAAAAGAGCGCCGGTTTCGTCAAGATATATGGCTATGGCTTTATTGGCCTGGTCGGTTGTAAGTCCGGCAAATTTCTCGCCCGCCTCATCGGTCAGAACGCCCTTGTCGTTAACTGGAACAACCACCTCAAGAAAATCGTAATTTTTACATACATCAAAGTCCTCAACACCAAAACCGGGAGCGGTGTGAACACATCCGGTACCGCTTTCAAGGGTAACATGGTCTCCGACAATGACATGAGATGTGCGGTCAAGGAAGGGATGCGCCGTCTTCATGCCTTCAAGCTCGGAACCGGCAATTTTTCCGACAACTTCATAATCTTCGATTTTGGCAGCGGCCATAGCCGATTTATAAAGCCCGTCGGCCATGACATAATATTCATTTCCCGCCTTAATAAGGCAGTAGTCAAAATCGGGGCCGACACAAATGGCCACATTTCCGGGAAGGGTCCAGGTGGTTGTGGTCCAGATTACAAAATATGTGTTATCAAGATCTGCACCCATCGCCTTAAGCTTGCCCATGTCGTCGGTAACCTTAAATTTTACATAAATAGAGTGGCAGGGATCCTCTGCATACTCAATCTCCGCCTCGGCAAGGGCAGTATTGCACTCGGGACACCAGTAAACCGGTTTAAGTCCTTTGTAAACATATCCTTTGTCTGCCATTTCGGCAAATACCTTTATCTGGGTTTCCTCAAAATCATGAGTCAGGGTTATATAAGGATTGTTCCATTCGCCGATTCCGCCCAGTCTCTTGAACTGGTTACGCTGACCGTCAATATAGGTCATGGCAAAATCCCGGCAAATATCGCGAAGCTCCG
>CABMOR010000208.1 GCA_902388225.1 uncultured Oscillospiraceae bacterium
TCTTGCCATGAACCGTGCGGTTGAGGGTCTGAAAATCCCCGCCGACTTTGCCCTGGTGGACGGAAACCGCCCTCCAAAGGGTATGAAAATTCCCTGCGAGACCATTGTTAAGGGGGACGGTATTTCGGCTTCGGTTGCCGCCGCCTCCATTCTTGCAAAGGTGAGCCGTGACCGGGTCATGGAAAAGGCCGACGAAATATATCCCGAATATATGTTTAAAAAGCACAAGGGATATCCCACCGCCCTTCACAGGGAGCTTGTCAACAAATACGGCCCCTGTCCCATACACCGTCTGACATTTCTCAAAAAGGTTCTGAAATAATGATATACACACCCCGTCAAATCGGACAAATGGGAGAAATAGCCGCCTGCCGCTTTCTGAGGGATAAGGGATATAACATAATTTCGGTAAACTTTACCGCAAAGACCGGAGAGATAGATATTGTGGCTTCAAAGGGAAATATAGTCGCCTTTTGCGAGGTCAAGACCCGCAAGGATGAAAAACACGGTCTTTCGTCGGAATATGTTTCTCTTTCAAAACAGCAAAAGATTATAAAAACGGCCCTTTTATTTATGAAAAGGTACAAAATAAAAAATGTCATGCGATTTGATGTACTGGAGGTATATATCCCTCCCGCCAAAACCCACAGAGAAGCCAAAATAAATCACATTAAATCAGCCTTTACCGGGGACGGAACCCCATATTCATTTTGAGCAACGGAGGAAATTTTATGAACTATAGGAGCACAAGAAACAGCGGCCTTTCGGTCACCTCGGCCGAGGCCATTGCCCGGGGCATTTCGGCCGACGGGGGACTTTTCGTTCCCGAAAGCATCCCCTCCTTTTCAAAGGAGGATTTTAAGGCAATCGGGGAGATGGACTACATCGAGGCGGCTGTCTATGTTCTGAAACAATATCTCACCGACTATACCGAGCAAGAGCTTTTTGAGTGCGCCGAGGGTGCATACAGCGGCACCTTCGAGTATGAAGAGCCGGCTCCTCTTGCCGAGCTTTGCCCCAATGTGTTTATGCTCGAGCTTTGGCACGGACCCACCTGTGCCTTTAAGGATCTTGCGCTTCAGATACTGCCCTTCCTGCTTACCAAGGCTTCCGATAAGACCGAAAAAGGGGAGACAAAGGTCATACTTGTGGCCACCTCGGGAGATACCGGAAAGGCGGCGCTTGAAGGGTTTGCGGATGTGCCGGGTGTTAAAATTCTCACCTTCTATCCCGAGGACGGGGTCAGCCCCATGCAAAAGCTGCAAATGATAACCCAAGAGGGAGAAAATGTGGGAGTGTGCGCCATAAAGGGCAATTTTGACGACGCCCAAAGTGGGGTCAAGAAAATTTTCACCGACAGCTCTATTGCCCAAAAGCTCAAGCAGCACAATATGTCCTTCTCCAGCGCCAATTCCATCAACTGGGGACGGCTTGTGCCTCAGATAGTTTATTATGTTTATTCCTATGCCACCCTGCTTCACAACGGGGATTTGGCCGAGGGCGATAAATTTAATGTGGTTGTTCCAACCGGCAATTTCGGCAATATTCTTGCGGCATATTATGCCAAGAATATGGGAGTGCCCATCGGAAAGCTGATTTGCGCCTCCAACAAAAATAACATTCTGACCGATTTTATAAAGACCGGTGTTTACGACCGCAACAGAAGCTTTTACACCACACTTTCTCCCTCCATGGATATACTTATTTCCAGCAATCTTGAGCGTCTTTTGTATCATCTTTCGGGAGAGGACGACATCACCGTAAGCCGTCTTATGGAGAGCCTTTCAAAGGACGGAAAATACACGGTTGACGGTGGTCTCAAGGAGCAAATTCAGGAACTTTTCTACGCCGGCTGTGCCGACGACGAAATGACAAAAGCCACCATTCATGAGCAGTTTGAAGAGAACGATTATCTGTCCGATCCTCATACGGCGGTGGCCATAAATGTTTATGAGCAGTATGTTAAGCAGACGGGAGACAAGACTCTTTCGGTCATAGCCTCCACCGCAAGCCCCTTTAAATTTTCCCGCGGGGTTTACGAGGCGGTCACGGGAGAAACATCCAAGGAGGACGAGTTTACTCTTATCGAAAAGCTTGCAAAAGAGACCGGTTGCGAGGTTCCCGCACCTCTTGCCTCGCTTAAGGACAAGGAACCCCGCTTTACCGATTGCTGCGAAAAGACCAAAATGGAAAAGGTCGTTTTTGAAATGCTGAATATCGACTGAGAAATAAGCTTATTCCTGGGGTCTGAATGTTGCACAGGAAGTATCCTGACAGCTACAGGCCGTGTGAGGACCGACATCTATGCTCTTAGCGGTGCAGGTTGTTTCTCCGCTGTGATAAACGCAGTTTTGAACATTACAGCAGATTTTGTTGTCGCAGTTTTTGTTGTTATTCATGTTGTTACCACCTTTCAGTTTTTGAAGGCCGATTTTTGAAAACCGACGCTGCTATAATAGTATCTGTCGTCTCGGCCT
>CABMOR010000209.1 GCA_902388225.1 uncultured Oscillospiraceae bacterium
GCCTCTGCGTCCCGAACGCAGCGCTCTACCAAACTGAGCCACATCTCGTTTTCCGACGAGGTTCATTATATTATTCCCCGGTCGATTTGTCAAGTAAAAAAAACGGCGTCGCTGCCAAAAATACTCTTTGGCGCGCCCGGGACAGAGCAGGCGCCTCAAAGGCCGAAGTCCTTAGTAAAATTTTACCGTTCAATCGGCAATAAGGGCGGCAATTTCCTCGGCCGAGATGTTGTAAATCCTGCCGTCTATATCCCGCTCTTTAAGCCTTTTAACCACCGATTCACGGTCATATCGGCAGCCCGAAAGGGCGTCGCATATTTCCTTTTCGGAAAGCGTGGAGAAAAAGTCACCGAAAACGGCGGCCGAATCAATCAGTCCTTTTTTTACATCCAGCTTAAACTGTATCTTTCCGCCGGCGAACCGGCCGGTGCGTTCTATATTGAATTTTGGATTTCTTCCGTAGATATAATCCCAGCTTGCAACCTTTTCATCTCTTATACGCTTTATTTCGGCACGATCATTCTCGGTCAGCTCATAGGTTTTATCCCTTCCCCGCATTATGCGGCCGACCATGAGCTTTTTAAACTCCTCGGGAGCAATATGCTCCTTTAAATGGTCGGAAATGTTGGTCACACGGTCTCTTACCGATTTTATGCTTTTGGAAATTATCTTATAATCGTCCACCGTGGTGGAGGCAACCATCTGCTCAATGTCGGTGGAAAAGAGCAGAGAGCCGTGGTGAATAACGCTGTCACCCAGGCGGTATTGGGCATTACCCGAAAACTTTTTCCCCTCGATGGTCAGATCGTTTCGTCCGTTAAAGCAAGCGGGCACGCCAAGACTTTTTAAGGCATCGATAACCGGGGCGATGTATTCATGGAACTCAATCTCTCTGGCCGACTTTTGCTTTATAAAGGAAAACTGCCAGCCTCCAAGGTCGGTATATATGGTTCCTCCCCCCGAAAAGCGCCGGGAAATGACAATGCCCTGTTTTTTTGCGTAGGGCAGGTTTATCTCCTCGGCCACATTCTGGTATTTTCCAACCATGAGGGTAGGGGTTGTCCTCCAAAAGAGAAAGACGGTTTCGTCGAGGATTTTTTGACTTGCGAAATAGTATTCCACGGCGAAGTTTTCATAAACGTCGGCCGAGCCGGTCTCAATATAAATCATCTACACCCTCCAAAACTTCCCACGCCTTATATGAGCTTCTTGCCAGAGGAGACGATGCAACATGGCGAAAGCCCTTTTTAAGGGCGATTTCTTTATACCTTGCAAAATCCTCGGGGGTGGCATAACGGGCAAGGGGGAAATGCTCCTTCGTGGGCTGGAGATACTGGCCGATGGTCAGAATGTCACAGCCGGTTGAAAGAATATCGTCGAGAAGGGCGCATATCTGCTCCTCGGTTTCCCCAAGTCCCACCATAAAGCCGGTCTTGGTCAGAAGAGTCGGGTCCTTCTCTTTAAAATATCTAAGCACATTAAGCGACCGCTCGTAATCGGCCTGGGGACGCACCTGCTTTTGAAGCTCCTTAACCGTCTCCACATTGTGGTTGACCACATCGGGATGAACCTCAATGATTTTATCAAGGGCTTGGGTATTCATTTTCATGTCGGAAATAAGGGTTTCGACCGTGGCGCCGGGGCAAAGAGCTCTTATGGCATTAACCGTATTTGCGAAATGTTCGGCTCCTCCGTCGGCAAGGTCGTCCCTTGTGGAGCAGGTCAGCACCACATGGCGAAGTCCCAGCTTTTTGGCCGCTTTAGCCACATTTTCCGGCTCGTTTCGGTCGGGAGGAAGGGGCTTGCCCGTGGTGACATTGCAAAATTTACAGTTGCGGGTACAGATGTTCCCCAAAATCATAAAGGTTGCGGTGTGCTTTTTGTAACATTCCCCGAGATTCGGGCAGTTGGCCTCCTTGCAAACGGTGTTAAGCCCCATGTCCCGCATTATTTCGGCAACCTCGCTCACCGCCTCCTGATTATATCTTACCTTGAGCCAATCGGGTTTTTTATCCATAATATCAGTCCTTATCGGTTTTAATGAGTCCGACGGCCGTTCCGACATCCACCGTGTCGCCTTCTTCAAAGAGCTGTTTGTCCAGCACTCCGTCCTCGGTGGCCTCGATTTGATTGACCACCTTGTCGGTTTCGATTTCAAATATGGGCTCGCCCTTTTTTATCTCCTCCCCCTCTTCCTTAAGCCAGGCGCAGAGCACTCCGTCCTTCATTTCAGGGCGAAGCCGGGGCATTTTAATTTCCTTTTTCATAAATTCAAATCCTTTCGGTTTTATGGTTTTTATCATAAAAGCAAGGCGACAGCCTTGTGGGGTGCGACAGCACCTTTTAAAATGCCAGGGCATTTTAACTTTTAGTCATTCAATGTTGCCCGAAACAGTCTAAATCTCTGATTTAGTCACTGTTTCGTGGGGTTATTATATCATAAATTCCAAAAGCCTTTCGCTT
>CABMOR010000210.1 GCA_902388225.1 uncultured Oscillospiraceae bacterium
GCATCCGATTCATAGGCAAAGGTAAAGTCTCCCTTTTGCTCTTCACAAAGGCGAACCACCTCTTTTGCAAGAGCCTCGCCGCCCTTTCCGCCCTCGGCCCATACGGTGGACAGCACGGTATTGACCCCAAGCTGACGGCATTTGTTTATTATGAAATCAATTTCTCTGTCGGTGTCGGTTGGGAATCTGTTAACCGCCACAACACAGGGAAGCTTATAAACCTCCTTGATGTTTTTAACATGACGAAGTAGATTGGGAATTCCCTTTTCCAGCGCGTCGAGATTTTCTTTTGAAAGGTCGGTTTTGGGCAGTCCTCCATGCATCTTAAGGGCTCTGACGGTAGCCACAACAACCACCGCATCGGGAGTAAGCCCGGCCATGCGGCATTTGATATCGAGGAATTTCTCGGCTCCGAGATCGGCTCCGAATCCGGCCTCGGTAACGGTATAGTCCCCCATTTTAAGGGCAAGCCTTGTAGCCATGACCGAATTACAGCCGTGGGCAATGTTGGCAAAGGGTCCGCCGTGAACAAAGGCGGGGGTACCTTCCAAAGTCTGAACAAGATTGGGCTTTAAGGCGTCCTTTAAAAGTGCGGTCATAGCACCATGAGCCTTAAGCTGTCCGGCCGTCACCGGCTTGTCGTCGTAGGTGTATCCCACGATAATTTTCGAAAGCCGCTGCTTAAGGTCGGCAATGGAGTTTGAAAGACAGAGCACGGCCATAATCTCGCTCGCAACCGTAATGTCAAAGCCGTCCTCTCTTGGCACGCCGTTGGCCTTTCCCCCCATTCCGTCCACTATAAATCTGAGCTGCCGGTCGTTCATATCCACACAGCGTTTCCAGGTTATCTTTCGGACGTCAATGCCGAGAGAATTTCCCTGCTGGATATGGTTGTCCAGCATTGCGGCAAGAAGGTTGTTTGCCGCTCCGATAGCGTGAAAATCACCCGTAAAATGGAGATTTATGTCCTCCATGGGGACGACCTGGGCATATCCGCCTCCGGCCGCACCCCCCTTGACCCCGAAAACAGGACCGAGAGAAGGCTCTCTAAGGGCAACCGTCACATTTTTGCCTATCCTCGCAAGGCCGTCGGCAAGGCCGATGGTGGTGGTGGTTTTGCCCTCCCCCGCAGGGGTGGGAGTTATGGCCGTGACCAGAATGAGCTTGCCGTTTTCCCTTTTCACATCATCGGCAAGGGAAAGGTCGATTTTAGCCTTATAGCGGCCGTACTGTTCAATATATTTTTCCTCAATATTGGCTTTTGCCGCAATTTCGGTTATGGGACGCATTTTGCAGTTCTGTGCAATTTCAATGTCGGTCAACTGTTTCATATTACACCTCAGCCCTTAAAATATTTTACCGCATTTTCAAACATACCTATATTATAATCTCCGGGAACATTTTTGTAAAGTCCCGTTCCGACACGCTCGCTGTGTCCCATTTTACCGAATACACGGCCGTCGGGAGAGGTTATTCCCTCTATGGCGCAAACCGAATTGTTGGGATTAAAATGTATATCGTCGGTGGCGTTTCCTTCAAGATCAACATACTGTGTGGCGATCTGTCCGTTTTTCTCCAAGCTTTCAATAAGGCTTTGCTCGGCGATAAATCTGCCCTCGCCGTGGGATATGGGAACGCTGTAAATTTCGCCCACACGGGTTCCCGAAAGCCAGGGGGACTTATTGGAGGCAATTCTCGTACGGACAATGCGGGACTGGTGGCGGGCAATGGTGTTGAAGGTCAGGGTCGGACAGTGCTCGTCGGTGTCTGTAATCTTGCCGAAGGGCACGAGACCGAGTTTTATGAGTGCCTGGAATCCGTTGCATATACCGCACATAAGTCCGTCACGCTCTTCCAAAAGCTCGGCCACACGCTCTTTTATTTCTCCGTTTCTGAAGAATGCGGTTATAAACTTTCCGCTTCCGTCGGGCTCGTCTCCTCCGGAAAATCCGCCCGGAATAAATATCATCTGGGCCGATTTAATCCTTTGTGCGAAATCCTCCACGCTCTTTTGAACACCGGCAGAGGTAAGATTGTTTATAACAAATATTTCGGCCTCGCCGCCGGCGTCGTTTACCGCCTTGGCGCTGTCATATTCACAGTTTGTGCCGGGGAAGGCGGGAATGAGCACCTTAGGTCTTGCGGTCTTTATGGCCGGAGCCACACGCTCTTTTGCCTCATAGCTTATGTTTCTTATGCCGTCGCCCTTTTGAGGGATGTTGCAGGAATAAACCGGCTCAAGCTTGTTTTCGTATATTTCAAGCAGCGTTGAAAGCTCGATTTGCTCACCGCCAAAGGTAAATTTGCCCCGGTCGGTAATTGTTCCGAGCACCCTTGCTCCCTCGATATTTTCCTCGGTCTCGAGCACAAAAGCGGCATAATTATAGCCGAAAATGTCTTTCATCGAGAGATTTTGGTCAAATTCAAAGCCAAGACCGTTGCCCA
>CABMOR010000211.1 GCA_902388225.1 uncultured Oscillospiraceae bacterium
CACCGATTCCGAGCTTGTAAGTCTTTCGGCAAGGGCGGCAAAACAGTTGATCCAAGAAGACCCAAGTCTCCAAAAGCCCGAGCACCGAGACCTTAAGATTCAGATAAACAAGCTTTTTTCTTCGGTTCAAAACGGAGCAATAAGCTAAAAGGAGAAATTTATATGAAAATAAGCAAAACAACCTATAAAAGCATAGAGGCAATAGAGTGCGAAACTCAAACAATAAAGGCGGTATTCCTGCCAAAAAACGGGTGCCGTTTACAGTCGGTGGTTGACAAACAAAGCGGGAAGGAGTTCATGGCTCTCGACAGCGATCCGATTTTTAAGCCTCAGTTTTTAGGAGGAAATTATGTTGAAGGAGATGTTTCGGGCTGTGACGACATGTTTCCTACCATAGATCCCATGTCCTTTGATTTCGGGGAGCGTAAGGGTAAGGAATATCCATGCCACGGAGAGGTTTGCCGCGTTTGCCACGATTTGACGCTGAGCGAAAACGGTTTATCAACCTTCTATCATTCTGACCAACTTGATTATGATTATAAAAAAACGGTTACCGAAGGAGAGGACGGCGGAATCAAGATTTCGTACGAAATAACCAACACCGGCTCGGACGATTTCCGGTGCATGTGGGCGGCTCATTTTATGGCGGCGGCCGAGGAGGGCGGTTATGCAGTCACTCCTTATAAGGACGGCGACATGGCCGAAATCATGTTTGACGAGGATGGTCAGTTCGGAAAGCGCGGAGATGTTTTTCCGGTACCTAAAACCGCCCTTGTTTCGGCAAAATACGGCAAAGACGCAAACGCATATAAGTTTTTCTATCTTGATAAGTTAAGCGACGGAAAGGTGGGATATTTCATACCGTCGGCGGGAAAAGCCATAACCATTAAATTCGACAAGGACAAGCTTCCCTATATCGGCGTATGGGTGAATAACGGCCGGTTTAAGGAAATGTATAACATAGCTATGGAAATTGCCACCTCCCCATTTGACAAGCCGCAAACTGCCATCGAAAGAGGAATTGACTTTAAAATTTCTCCAAGCGAAACCTTTAAATTTGACATTACCGTCAATGTGGAATAAAATTATAACTTCCTTTAAAAAGCATTTATTACCCCTTACATGTTACCTTTTAATTTATTGTAGATCTTAAGAAAGAGTAAAGAGACAAGAGCTAACAAGTAAAAAATCCCGAATGTATATGGATGATGTCCTTAAGGGAGATTATTCAAAACCGAATGGGACAACGGAAAACAGGCTTCAGAAAGCCTATAACAACAAAAACAGCCCGCATGCCTTTTGGCATACGGGCTGTTTTTTTATTCGTTGTCAAATTTAGATATTTTATCTATCGATCTTTGGAGAATGAGCAGGGCGTCTCCCACGGTAACCTTGCCGCTTATATCCACATCGCAGGAAAGTTCAAGGGCCGGTTCAAACTTTATTTTTTCCACGGCGCTTTGAAGGGTAAGCATGGCATCATCAATCTCGATTTTGCCGTTTCGGTCGGCGTCTCCCGGCTTAAAGCTTCCTCGGCTCAGCTTACAGTTTGAGAAGGTCACATCACAGTTTGAGGCTCCCACCGAAAGGGTCTGGACATAGTTGCCGTCAAAGCTGTGTTTTTTCTCATGGTTTACATACATTTCGTAATGGGTGCCGTTTACCTTTATGTCCACATGAAGTTTATTGTTGTTCTCCGACCACAAAAGTCCGTCATCTGCCTTTTCCGGCTCACTTCCCTCCGAATCGGGGGTGAGTCCAAGCTGACCGGTGTATGCGAAGAAGCCTTCCTTCTCTCCTCCCTTGTCCCAAAGGAGAAATCGAGTCGACCAATAGTCGTTCATGGCAAAGTATATAAAGCTGTTACCCTCGAAGTTTCGGTTTATTGTTATGTCGGCCGAATAGGTGTATTCGCCGAAGCTTTCGGGAATAACAAGCCCCTTTTCACCCTCTGTGGAAAAGGTATAGCAACTGTCGTCCACCGTGGCGACCACATTGCTTATGCAGGCCACAAAGCTTGCCTCATACGACTCAAATGCCTGTATGCAAAGCTTTTTGACCGAGGTTATGTCGATGGGGTTTGAGCCTGTATTTGCATACCCCTCCAACGGTATCTTTATATGATTCCAGTTATTACTTTTAAGGGGCGTGTCAAGTACCGAATCGTCAAGCTGGGCGGCAAAATCTCCAAAGGCGTCCCTCCCGTTGCTTTTCATCTGGGAATTATTGAAATCCTCGGAGGATATGGAAACACGGCGCAGGGCCGAACGGCTGAACATATCGCCGTTTGAAAGCCAGATATCAAATTCGATATATTTGACATTGGAAAAGTCGACGCCTCTTGATTCAATGGGCTGGAGAGAAAGATACATGGAAAGTCCGTTGTTGCCGTTGCTGTAAAAATCCATGTAGTCACTGGGTTGGGTTGTGGAGCTGTA
>CABMOR010000212.1 GCA_902388225.1 uncultured Oscillospiraceae bacterium
GTGGCCGAACAGCGTGAAAAAGAGGTTCGCCATGATGTAATGTCCCATGTATACGCCTACGGTGTTCAGTGTCCCGAGGCAAAGCCCATAATTCATCTGGGCGCCACCTCCTGCTATGTGGGGGATAATACCGACATTATTATCATGCACGAGGCCCTTGAGGTTGTCCGCAAAAAGCTTATAAATGTTATAGCTGTTCTGTGCGACTTTGCCGAGAAATACAAGGATATGCCTACCCTCGGTTTTACCCATTTCCAGCCTGCCCAGCTCACGACCGTCGGCAAACGTGCCACCCTTTGGATTCAGGATCTTGTTATGGATCTTGAGTGTATCGACGAACAGCTCAAAAAGAAAAAGCTGCTTGGCTCAAAGGGAACGACAGGAACCCAAGCCAGCTTTCTTGAGCTTTTCTCGGGTAATCATCAAAAGGTCAAGGAGCTTGACGGTCTCATTGCCGAGAAAATGGGATATCCCGGAGTTTTTGCCGTATCGGGGCAGACTTATTCCCGAAAACTTGACAGCCAGATGATGTTTATTCTTTCGGGAATTGCCCAGTCGGCTCATAAATTCAGCAACGACATCAGACTTCTTCAAAATCTCAAAGAGATTGAGGAGCCTTTTGAAAAAAGCCAGATTGGCTCTTCGGCTATGGCATATAAGCGCAACCCCATGAGAAGCGAGCGCATGGCTTCTCTTGCAAGGTATGTTCTTGCCGACACCATGAATCCGCTTATGACTGCGTCGGAGCAGTGGTTTGAGCGCACCTTGGACGACTCGGCCAACAAGCGTATAAGCATACCCGAGGGGTTCCTCGCAGTAGACGCCATACTTAACATTTACCTTAATGTTGCCGACGGAATGGTGGTTTATGACAAGGTCATTGAAAATCACATTATGAAGGAACTGCCCTTTATGGCTACCGAAAACATTCTTATGGACGCCGTGCTTTCGGGAGGCGACCGTCAGGAGCTTCACGAAAAAATCCGGGTTCATTCCATGGAGGCGGCAAAGCAGGTCAAGGTTTTCGGTCTTGAAAATGACTTGATGGACAGAATAGCCGCCGATCCCGCCTTCGGTCTTGACAGGGAAAAGCTTTCGGGAACGCTCGATCCGAAAAAGTATGTGGGCAGAGCGCCCGAGCAGACCGCCGAATATGTGGCGCAGGTCCGTTCCGATATAATCGGACCAAACGCCCTTCTGCTTGGCGAAAAGGCCGTTCTTAACGTATAGTATGCCTTTATGGCTTCCATAAATATTATTAAAGGATTGATGAAAAATGGTACGAGCAATTGTTGGTGCAAACTGGGGCGACGAGGGTAAAGGTAAAATTACCGATATGTTTGCCGCCGAGTCGGACATTGTTGTCCGCTTTCAGGGCGGCGCCAACGCCGGTCACACAATCATAAACGACAAGGGCAAGACGGTGCTTCATCTGCTTCCGTCGGGAGTATGCTATGATCATGTTGTCAATATTATAGGCAACGGCGTGGCTCTCAATGTCCCCACCTTTATAAACGAGCTCAATATGCTCAAGGACAAGGGAATAAACCCCAAGATTCTTGTTTCCGAGCGTGCACAGATGGTCATGCCCTATCATGTGCTTTTTGACCAGTATGAGGAGGAGCGTCTCAAGGGCAAGTCCTTCGGTTCCACAAAGTCGGGAATAGCTCCCTTCTATTCGGATAAATATGCCAAAATAGGTATTCCTGTTTGCGAGCTTTTTTATCCCGAACGACTCCGTGCCCGTCTTGAGTCGGTGCTGGAGGTCAAAAATCTTTTGCTCGAGCACCTTTATCATAAGCCCACCCTTTCGGTGGATGAAATTTTCGATACCCTCATGGAATATAAGGAGCAGATAGCACCCTATATCTGCAACACCTTTGCCTATCTGCAAAAGGCTCAGGACGAGGGCAAAAACATCCTCCTTGAGGGTCAGCTCGGCTCGCTTAAGGACCCCGATTTCGGAATTTATCCCTTTACAACCTCCTCCCACACCGTTGCCGGTTACGGAGCTATCGGAGCCGGAATCGCTCCCTATAATATCAAAGAGATTGTGACGGTTGTCAAGGCATATTCCAGCGCTGTCGGCGCCGGTCCTTTTGTCAGCGAGATGTTCGGAGATCAGGCCGATGAACTTCGCCGCCGGGGCGGGGATAACGGAGAATTCGGCGCAACCACCGGACGTCCGAGAAGAATGGGATGGTTTGACGCTGTGGCAAGATACGGCTGCCGTGCCCAGGGTGCCACAAATGTTGCCCTGACCGTGCTTGACGCTCTGGGATATCTTGATGAGATAAATATTTGCGTCGGTTATGACATAAACGGCAAGGTCACCAAGGATTTCCCCGTAAACGCCCAACTTGAAATTGCCAAGCCGGTTTATATCACCCTTCCTGGCTGGAAGACCGATATTCGCGGAATTAAGAATTT
>CABMOR010000213.1 GCA_902388225.1 uncultured Oscillospiraceae bacterium
CGATCATCCTATTGTTGAAAAATTGAAGTCCATGGATATCGACACCCTGACCCCGATAGAAGCAATGAACAGGCTTTATGAACTGAAAAAAGAAGCCGACAAAATGTAATACGGTTTAAGGCGTTGAACGGAGGTGGGAAAATGCCCAAGATAAATATTCTAAGCAAGCATACGGCCGATCTTATTGCCGCCGGAGAGGTGGTTGAACGGCCGGCCTCGGCTGTCAAGGAACTTGTGGAAAACAGCATTGATGCCGGTGCGACATCGGTGACGGTGGAAATTCCATTGACGCGGGCGCCACCATTATTACGGTGGAAATTCAAAACGGCGGCATTTCCTATATTCGTATTACAGACAACGGGTGCGGTATAGCCAGAGAGGATATAAAAAACGCTTTTTTACCTCATGCCACAAGTAAAATTTCTGATGAAAACGATTTGAACTCCATTCTCACTCTCGGTTTCAGGGGCGAGGCTCTTGCCAGCATTTCGGCAGTTTCACGGGTAGATATTCTTACTAAAACATCCGAAGAACAGTTTGGAACCAGGTATGTAATCGAAGGCGGAACCGAAAAACTTCTTGATGATGCCGGATGTCCCAACGGCACTACCGTGGTTGTCAGAAATCTCTTTTTCAACACCCCCGCCAGAATGAAATTTCTCAAGAAAAATATATCCGAAGCAAATGCCGTTGCCGATGTGCTTGACCGAATGGCTCTATCTCATCCCGAAATTTCCTTCAGATTTATTCGAGAGGGAAAGGAAACCCTTTCCTCCCCGGGAGACGGTAAGCTTATTTCGGCCATTTATTCGGTTTATGGAAAAGAATTTGCATCGGGTCTTATTCCGGTGGATTATGAAAACGACATGGTTAAGGTCGGAGGATTTGTTTCAAAGCCCATGGCCGCCAGAAAATCAAGAAGCATGCAGCTTTTCTTTTTAAACGGCAGATTTGTTAAAACCGGAACTGCCGCGGCCGCCCTTAACGAAGCCTACCGCAATTCCATAATGGTAGGGAAATTTCCCGCCTGCGTTTTACATATCGATTTTCCGCCAAATGCAGTTGATGTAAATGTTCATCCTGCAAAGCTGGAGGTCAGATTTACAAACGAAAAACAGGTTTTTGACGCGGTTTATTATGGGGTTAAAAACGCTTTGGCCAAAGGGGATACCCGCCCCGAAGCCCGGCTTTCCGAGCCCAAAAGCTCTGTGGCCTTTTCCCGTCCCCAAAGTCTTTATAAAAAGAGCAATATGTTTGCTCAGCAAAAATTTTTGTTATCAAAAAGGCCGGCCGAGGCGGACACTGCCGTGCTTAATAAACCCTGCGTCGAGCAAAAAGATCAGCAAATTTCAAGAGAAATTACCCCGGTTTTAAAACAGACTCAGACATTCTATAATCGACCTATTGAAACAAACAGGTCGGTTGATGTTTTTGAAGATGAAGCGCACGATGAAAAAGCAAATGCTTCGCCGACCTTCCCTTCCGAGTCTTCCCTTGAGGGCGACAATTTGCAGAAAAACCGACAGCCAATTCAAGACAGGGCATCTTTTGTGAAAATAGCGGATGACGACCGGTATGAATCTCCGATTTTTGTTGGAGAGGCTTTTGCCACTTATGTTATAATTGAGGTGGGGAAAAAGCTGCTTCTCATTGACAAACATGCGGCTCATGAGCGTATTTTGTTTAACAAACTGTGCGAAAACCATAATTCTCCGTCGGCCCAAATGCTGCTTGAGCCGGTTACCGTGACATTGCGAAAAACCGAATATACGGTCATTCTCGATAACCTTGAACTGCTAAAAAACGCCGGGATAATTGCCGAAGATTTCGGCATGGGGTCGATTGTTGTAAGATCGGTTCCCATGAATCTCGACGGAGAAAGCATACCCGACCTTATAGAAGAATTGGCCGAAAGGCTGAGCAAAACCCCGGGGGTTGTTTCGACCGAAAAGCAGGAATGGATTTATCATTCTATTGCCTGCCGCGCCGCCGTCAAGGCCGGTGACAAATCGGATAAAGCCGAGCTTATGGCCCTTGCCGAGCAGATAATAAAGGACGACAGCATCAGATACTGTCCCCACGGGCGTCCGGTTGCGGTTTGGCTATCAAAATATGAACTTGAAAAACAGTTCGGCAGGGTGTAAAATATTATGTCAAAAATCAAACTTGCGGCGGTGGTCGGTCCGACGGCCGGAGGAAAGACCGACCTTGCCATCGGTATTTCAAAGCTTTTTGACGGCGAGGTTGTTTCCTGCGATTCCATGCAGGTTTACGATTTTGCTCCCGTTGCCACGGCCAGCCCCACAAAAGAAGATATGTCACAGGTTCCTCACCATATGGTGGGAATTTTAAGGGCGGGGGAGAGCTTTTCGGTGTCAAAATATGCCGAAATGGCTCACGGTATTATCAAAAACATACA
>CABMOR010000214.1 GCA_902388225.1 uncultured Oscillospiraceae bacterium
GTCATACCCCCTTCTTCAACAACTATCGTCCCCAGTTCTATTTCCGCACCACCGACGTTACCGGTACCATCACTCTTGATGAGGGTGTAGAAATGTGCATGCCCGGAGATAACGTTGAGATCAATGTTGAGCTCATCACTCCCATCGCCATCGAGGAAGGCCTCCGCTTCGCTATCCGTGAAGGCGGCCACACCGTTGGTTCGGGCGTTGTCACCAAGATCTGCGAATAATTTCTATTCGACAATTTAATATGTTTCGGGGCGGGGTGAAATTCCCCACCGACGGTAATGCGGCAATGTTTTGGAATGTTGTGCTGTGATTTCATGCGGCGCCTTTCCTTTGCAGCCGACGAGCCCGTGAGCGAAAGCCGATTTGGTGAGATTCCAAAGCCGACGGTACAGTCCGGATGAGAGAAACACTTATTAAAACCTTTTAAGGGCTCCGTGAATTTTTCGGAGCCCTTTTCGTTTTAGTTTGTGCTCACCCCTTAAAGGAACACCGGGAAATTCCCGAAAAAATTTTTTGCAAAGAAGTGTTTTAAATGAGTACAAAAAGCAATATAAAAATCCGCTATCTCGTATTCACCGCCCTTTTCTCGGCCATTTCGGTGGTGCTTATGTATCTTGAAATTTCCATTCCCATTGTGCCGAGCTTTATAAAATTCGATTTTTCCGACCTGCCCGCCCTGATATGCTCCTTTGCCTTCGGCCCCCTATACGGGGTGCTGGTTTGCCTGCTTAAAAACCTCCTTCACCTTTTCGCCAGTCAGACGACGGGGGTGGGAGAGCTGGCGAATTTTGCCATGGGAGCAATATTTGCCTTTACGGCAGGCACCGTTTATAAATTTAACAAAACCCGCAAAGGAGCCGTCATTTCCTCGGTTTCTGCGGCCTTTGCCATGGGGATTTTAAGCCTTCCCCTGAATTACTTTTTGATTTATCCCCTTTATTATAAGCTTGGAATGGCCAAAGAGGCAATTCTCGGAATGTATAAGGCCATTTTGCCGTCGGTGGACGGTATTTTCTCGGCTCTTTGCGTTTTTAACCTTCCGTTTACGGTGGTCAAGGGACTGATTGTGGCGCTTATAGCCTTTCTGATTTATAAACCCCTTTCTCCCATTCTTAAATACGGCCGCCGACAAAAAATACAGTAAAAAATAAAATCCGCCCAAGGCAAAACGCCCGGCGGATTTTTTCTTTTTTGTCCTTAAAGCTGTTTTTTAAAGCTTATGCCCCACGCCGCACGGAATCGAGAATAAGCTTGAGGCTTTGCTCCGGCGACCTGCGAATGCGACGGTCATGTGCTCTTATAACTTATGTTGCAATTTTTGTTGCTGGTTTTGCATATTGCCTTGTCTTTGTTGCCATTCTCATCAAATAATATCAAAATAAATGAATAAAATATTCTGAAGGCTGATTATTATTCCAAAAAATGTATTAAACTCCCGCTTGGTGTGTTATAATGACCTCACAAAACAGTTTGCTTTTATGATAATGAAAAAATTGTGGGGGTAATTGTATGAAACGAATGCTCTCCTGTGTCTTGGCCGTTGCGGTGGCTTTTGCTGTTTGTATTTTCCCGAGCGCCAAGCAAACCGTTGACTATACCTATGACAACAGCCTTGTTGTTGACGCTTGTTTTTCCGGTCAGAGTCCGGCGGAGTTTTTTGCCGACATGGACGGAATTGAATCGATAATTACCGCGCGGAAAATGCCGGGAAATGATGAGGGGTCCTTCCTTTATCGGTTTGTTCTGACCTTTTCGGGCGATCTTGACGAGACGAAAAACACCCTTTCTCAAAAGCCGGGTGTAAGCTCGGTCGAAACCAATTTTTACTGCGACGATTGGTTCAAAAGGGAGCTTAACGTTCGCTTGAGCAGCGAGATTTTTTATGTCGGTGTGGGCAGAACCTATGATTTGAGCTACACCGTGGACAAGGAAATCCTTAATTCGTCCCGCAAGCCCGAAGCAATGCTTATCACCGTCGATCCCGAAAAATTCGACATGACTTCCATGGACGAGCAAACCCTCACGAACAATCACATTCCAATTTTTTGCCCCGTTGAAGAGGGCGTTTACATTATGGACAAAATAGGCTCCGGGATTACACATTACGGTTACAACAACATTAAATCCGGTCAGGCAAGCCCCAGCAACACCTATTTGCTGGTTGTCCAAAGAGGAAAAACATTTATAAATAAAGACGCCGTGACCGATTTCAGTAAGGGGGACTCAATCGACTATCCCCGTTATGCAGACGCCCTCTTGTCTGTCGACGGCATAGAAACGGCCGAAATTCTCTATAACGGCGATATTATGGGACCCGACTTTATAACCGACAGTTGGGAGAATTATGATGAGCAGCTTGCCGAAATGACCCTGTCGGGCGGCAAAAAATCCTATGACTCCGAA
>CABMOR010000215.1 GCA_902388225.1 uncultured Oscillospiraceae bacterium
GGTCTCATTTCCGAGAAACCCTTTCCCACCTTTCCAAACGGCTTTCCAAAGGAGGTAATTGAGGAATTTGAAAAACGCACCGGAAGGGGAGTGCTTTGCAACATGCCGTATTCCGGAACAAAGGTCATAAAGGACTTCGGCCGTCGGCATATTGAAACCGGAAAGCTCATTGTATACACATCGGCCGACAGCGTTTTTCAGATTGCCGCCCACCAGGATGTGGTGCCGACCGAACAGCTCTATGAATATTGCCGCATAGCGAGGGAAATCCTTCGGGGAGACAACGCTGTGGGACGGGTTATCGCCCGCCCGTTTACCGGGAAATATCCCCACTTTGAGCGTACCCAAAACCGACACGATTTTTCCCTTAAACCCTTTGGAAAGACCATGCTGGACAGCCTTTGCGAGCATGGGAAAAGGGTTGTTGCTGTGGGCAAAATCGGAGATATTTTCGCCCATACCGGAACGACCGACGAAATACCCGCAGGCAGTAACGCAGAGGGAATGGCCAAGACCTTTTCCCTTGCCCTTGAGGAGTTTGAGGGGCTGGTTTTTACAAATCTTGTGGATTTCGACATGCTCTACGGTCACCGCCGTGATCCCGACGGCTATGCAGCCGCCCTGACCGAGTTTGACGGATGGCTTTTTAATTTTCTTCCCCATCTTAAGGAGGAAGACATTTTAATGATAACCGCCGACCACGGCTGCGACCCGTCAAAAACCGACAACACCGACCACACGAGGGAATATGTCCCCCTTATTGTTTACGGAAGGGGTGTAAAGCCGGTAAATCTTCATGTAAAAGACACCTTTGCCCACATAGGGGCGACGGTGTGCGAATATTTGGGAGTCCCTCTTGAAACCGTCGGCAAAAGCTTTTTAAAGGAGATAACAGAATGAAGCAGCAGGAGCTTATAAATGCCGCAAAAAAGGCCATGGAAAGGTCATATGCCCCCTATTCCCATTTTAATGTCGGGGCGGCTCTGCTTTGCAAAAACGGCAAAGTTTACCTTGGGGCAAATGTGGAAAATTCATCCTTTTCTCTTTGCAGCTGTGCCGAGCGAAACGCTTTTTTCGGTGCAGTTTCTGAGGGTGAAAGGGAGTTTGAGGCCATAGCGGTGGTGGGAGGAAAAAACAAAGAGATTGAAAACTTCTGCCCTCCCTGCGGCGCATGCAGACAGGTAATGACCGAGTTCTGCGGGGATGATTTTGAAATCATACTGTCCGACCTAAAATGCGTAAAAATCTTTAAGCTGGGCGAAATAATGCCCCTGGGATTTTCCCTTTAGGAGAGAAAGCCATGAGAATGTATGACATTATAAACGACAAAAAGCAGGGAAGGGAGCTTACAAAGGAGCAGATCGCCTTTTTTACCGACGGCTGTACAAGGGGAGATATTCCCGATTATCAGACCTCGGCCCTGCTTATGGCAATATATTTTAAGGGAATGACCGAAAGAGAGACGGCAGACCTTACCGAGTGTATGGCATATTCGGGAGATACTGTCGACCTTTCGGCCTTTGGAAACCTGACCTGCGACAAGCACAGCACCGGCGGAGTGGGGGACAAGACCACCCTTGTAGTGGCACCTATTGTGGCAAGCCTCGGAGGGGTTGTGGCCAAAATGTCGGGCAGAGGTCTCGGCCATACCGGCGGAACCATCGACAAGCTTGAAAGTATAAAGGGATATAACGCCTCTCTGAGCCGGAGGGAATTAACCGAGCAGGCGGGTAAAATCGGCATTGCGGTCATCGGACAGACCGGCCGGCTTACCCCCGCCGACAAAAAACTCTATGCCCTTCGGGATGTCACCTGCACGGTGGACAGCATTCCCCTTATCGCCTCGAGTGTCATGAGCAAAAAGCTTGCGGCCGGCTCGAAAAACATTGTGTTGGATGTGAAGGTCGGAAGCGGAGCCTTTATGAAAACCCCGGAGGAAGGAAAACGGCTTGCTGAAATCTGCGTCGGTCTGGGCAAGGCTCACGGCAGGAACACCGCCGCCCTCATAACCGACATGGATAAACCCTTGGGAGAAACGGTGGGAAACGCCTTGGAGGTTATGGAAGCGGTGGAGGTGCTTAAAAACCGCCGCCACGGCGAGTTTGAGGACATATGTATCGCCCTTTCGGCAAATATGCTTTCCCTTTGCAGGGATATTCCTCTTGAAAGAGCCCAAAAGGAGGCCAAGGAGGCGCTGGAAAGCGGAAAGGCATATGAAAAATTTGTTCAGTGGATAACCGCCCAGGGAGGAGACATTTCCACCCTTAAAAGGGCTGAATTCTGCCGTGAGGTAAAGGCTGGGAGCGAGGGTTATATCTGCTTTGCAAACGCCGAAAAAATCGGCCTATGCGCCGCAGCGCTGGGAGCAGGTCGGGAGAAACAAGAGGA
>CABMOR010000216.1 GCA_902388225.1 uncultured Oscillospiraceae bacterium
GGAAGGAGGTGTTTATGCAAAGGTCATAGTTGAGCTTATCCCCCCACCGCCGGTCGGTGTAAAACTCATAGTATTTCGCCCTTTCCTTGTCAAGGGCGAGAATGTGGCGTTTCATTTCCTTTTCGGTCAGCTTTTCGTCCTCTCCGCTCCGCTCCATACAGCGCTTAACACGGCTTTCGATGTTGGCGTAAACAAAAATTCTGCAAGGCTTGTAGTCTCTGAGTATATAGTCGGCACACCTGCCCACGATAACGCAGTCCGACTTTTCGGCCATACTCTTTATTATTTCGCTCTGGGCGCCGTAGATGGTCTGAACCTGCTGGAAGGCGTATTCCCCCACATAGGAAATGCTCTGTCCGGTGGTTATGGGATAGAGGTAGTGGGGACGGTGCTCGACAACCTGCTTGACGTATTCCTCCGAAAGAGAGGTGTGCTTTGAAATTTCGGTGATGATCTCTTTGTCATAATAGTCAAAATTAAGCTCCTGGGCAAGGCGTCTGGCAAGCTCTCGGCCTCCGCTTCCGAATTCACGGCCGACTGTAATTATTTTGTTCATTAGATCAACTCCTTTTCCATTTACATTATACCACAGCAAAAACAATCGGTCAAAATAAAAATTATTCCTTTTAAGATTTTTTGAGCGGTTGACATTTTTCCTTTGGGCTGATATAATCGAACCGAACTGAATATTCGGCAGAGTACCGTTTTGGTAAATCGGGGGGGAATTTAGTTCTTTGCCCCAAAGCAAGAGGGAAGTTCGGTGAAAATCCGTCGCAACTGCCATTACCGTACAGTCGGAATACTCACTCTGCCGTCGGCGTCCGGTTTTTCCGTGACATTTTTGGGCAATGAAAAATGCAGCCAATTTGCTTAAAGGAAATCTCCTTTGGGCTTTTGTGGGTTGCATTTTTTGTGTTTTACAAGAAATGCTTTTTTATTTTGGGGTGAAAAAATGAAAAACAGCCTCTCTAAGGAAGAATGTATAAAGCTTCTGACGCAAAAGGCGCAGGAAATAAAAGAAAGCGGTCAGACCCGTCTGCCCAAACGCTCGGATTTTGACAGCCTTCAGGTCATGGCCATCAAAGCCTTTTTCGGCCCCTTTCCTCGTGCTCTTGAGGCGGCGGGGCTCAAAGCTCCAAGGGAAGACGCCGAACAAAAACGGCTTGAAAAGCGGCTTAAAGCCAAGCGAAACAAGCTCAAATACAAGCTGGAAAAAAAGTCAAAAAACTGCAAAAGCAGTAGCATAAAGGAGAAATAAAAAATGAAAAAAACACTCTGTATTATAGTCGCCCTTGCGGTGGTTTGCTCCGCCCTTGGCCTTTGCGCTCTGGGAGACGATTCGGCCCTTGTGTATGTCACCGTTTCCGACGGCCGGCTTCAGCTTGCCAACTGCAAGGTCGAGGTTTCCGACTCAGACGGCGACCATGCCCTCACGGTAAACGACGCCCTTTTTGCAGCTCACGAAAAATATTTCCCCGGAAAAGCGGCGGCGGGCTATTCTTTCGAGCAAACCGATTACGGCCTTTCTCTCACAAGACTTTGGGGCATTGAAAACGGCGGAAGCTACGGATACTATGTCAATAACGCCTTGGCCTGGAGCCTTTCCGACCCCGTAAAGGACGGAGATTTCGTCAATGCATATGTATATGCCGACACCGTTGCCTTCTCCGATGTATATTGCTATTTTGACCGTAATTTCAGCAACATTTCTTCCCATTCAAACGACAGTTTTATTCTTTACGGCATATTTTTTGACCAAAACTTCAACTCCTACTCCGCGCCCATCAAAAATGCCGATATTTTGGTGAACGGAAAGCCAACCGATATAAAAACCGACCAAGAGGGAAAGTTTTCGTTAACAAGCCTCAGCCTTGACCGAAGCGGAACATACACCGTCAGCGCCAAATCCGACAGCCAAACTCTCGTTCCTCCTGCCCTCACCGTCACCTTTAATGACGGAGACGGCGAGCTTTCCTCAACCTCCCAGTCTGAAAGTGTCCCTGCTTCCCAACCCGACGATTCTTCCTCAAAGGAAAACTCGGTTTATTCATCTGACGCTTCGGCCGAAACCCATGACATTCCTGAAAACCCGAAATCGGGTCAAAGAGATGCTCTTGCGTTTTGCGCGGCGGCTCTTCTTCTTTGCGGCGGCGCCCTGCTTGTAATGAAGAAAAAGTAAAATGAGGCGGTTAATTTTAGTATTTATTTCCCTTCTGTGCTCTGCCTCTGTTTTCCTTGCCGGAACGGCTTTGGCAGGCACACGGGAGGATACCGAAGCGCTGCTTGACGGCATTATCTCTTTTAAGCTTAATGAAAGCGGTTGCTCCTCGGTTCAGCAGTTCGCAGATTCAAAGCTTTCGGAAAATGCAGGGAAGGGCTCATCC
>CABMOR010000217.1 GCA_902388225.1 uncultured Oscillospiraceae bacterium
GTTCCGGCCAAGGGGGAATTTTCCTTTGAAGGGCAGGACCGGGAGTCGGCCTTTCTGCTATACTACGAAAAGCCGATAAGCCTGGAAGTCGGCGACTGCTTTACCTGCACCGTAACGGTAAAAGACTGTAATGCCGGCGGAGATAGCTGGACCTTCCCGCATCCCGTATACCTATACGGAGACTGCGATGAGCTTAAGGTCACCGGCAAAGCCAAAAGGGACATAAACTATTATTCCTCCCTTTGCCGGCAAAAGATAATAAATTCGGCCGAATCGGTCTTTTCCAAGGATATTTCGGGACTACTATGCGGAATTTCCATGAGCTATACCAAAAACATTCCCGCCTACATCCAGTCGGCTCTAAGAAGCTGCTCACTCTCACATCTGACTTCGGTTTCGGGTCTTCATGTCACCCTTATATCCGGAATTGTTCTTCTGATTTTTTCCCGTATTCGGTCAAGGGGACTTTCAGGACTGATAACCCTGGTTTTTATATGGGGATTTGTTTTTCTTTCGGGCATGAGACTGTCGGCCATTCGGGCGGCCATAATGATGACGGTCATGACCCTCGGAAAGCTGGCCCTTCGGCCTGCCGATTCATGTAATTCCCTCGGCCTTGCCTGCATAATAATATGTCTTTTTATTCCCTTTTCGGCCGCCGACTTAGGGTTCATCTGTTCGGTGCTTGCAACCCTCGGAGTGGTCACCCTTTGCTCTCCCGTGTACAACTTTATTTCCGGTTTTTTCAAAGGCCGCCGAATTCTCAAGCGGTTG
The DNA here is from genome assembly GCA_902388225.1 of uncultured Oscillospiraceae bacterium. GTDB lineage: Bacteria > Bacillota > Clostridia > Oscillospirales > Acutalibacteraceae > UMGS1484. The sequence continues at coordinate 775 of CABMOR010000217.1, forward strand.
CTTCCCGTGGTAAACATCGCCTCTCTTACCCTTTCTGCCATGGTATTCAGTCTGCCGGTGTTGGTCTGCGTTTTCGGCAAGCTGTCCATTGTTAGCGTTTTGGCCAACATTTTGGTCACACCCTTTGCGGTAGTTTGTGTTGTGGGATGTATACTTGGCGGAGCGCTCTACTCTCTCCCGGTCGTTGGTTTTATAGGCTATCCCTTTTTGCTTTGCGGAGGAATTGTGGCCAAATATTTTATCTTTATAACCCGGATTCTTTCAAAAATCCCTTTTTCCTCGATTTATTCAAAATACAGTTCGGTATATATCTGGCTTATTGTTTTTTATGCCCTTCTGCTTTATGCCTTTGTCAGATTCCGCCGTGAGGGTGTTTTACAAAAGAAATCCACCCTTTTCATTTCGATCATTATGGCCTGCACCCTGGCGGTTTCATGCGTGTGCGCCTCGGTAATTGACGGAGAAACATACAGGGTTATAATAAATTCTTCTGAAAAAAGTGACACGGTCATTCTTATACACGACGGCAAGGCGGCCGTTATCGGTTGTGACAGCTCTCCCGTCACAAACAGGGCCACCCTAACCGTTCTTAGCGATTACGGCATAGAAAGCCCCGATTTCTTTTTGCCCCTTAGTGACAGCTCCTGCACCGGAGCGTATTTTATGGCAAAGAACGCTTGCTTTAAAACCGTCCTTGTTCCTCAAGGCGAAAAATATCTTCAAAGAATACTAAGGCCTGCCGTCGGTCGGTTCAGCTCTCCAAAAAGCGGTCATGAGCTTTTCCAAAACACATATCTCACGGTCAGAGACGATCTTTCCGGGGCGGTCATAGAACTTAACGGGCAAAGAATTTTTGTGGGAAGCAGCCCGGACATCGGTCCCTATGACTACATAATATCCGGAGGGCGGCTTACCCTCCCCGACAAAACCTCTCAAAAGTGCAGCATGACCAGTATAACCGTATCTTTCGGAGCAACCCGTATCAGGAGTGATGTTTAATGGCAAAAATAACCGAAAGCAATCTCAAAGAACAGCTTAAAACCAACAACCTCTCGCCGTTTTATTTTATATACGGCGAAGAGGATTATTTGGTCAGCCTTTATGCCGGCCGCATAGTTTCTGTTGCCGACGGTCAATTTGCCGATTTTAACATTTCAAAATTCCCCGAAGCAACCGACCTCACCGAGCCGATTAACGCTCTCTGCCAGCTTCCCGCAATGGGAGAAATCCGGATGGTAGAGCTTTTTAATCCTGACATTCCCAAGCTTTCGGAAAAAAGCCTTTCTCTTTTGGAGGAGTATCTCAAAGCCCCCTCCCCCACAAGCGTCCTTGTGATCTACCTTATAGGAAAAACCCTCGGAAACTCCTCTGCCGCCAAAAAGCTTTCGGCCCTTGCCGCAAAATACGGAAGCCTTTTAAGGCTCGACCGGATGACCCGCTCCGAGCTTATAAAAGTTCTCTGCGCAGGTGCCGGAAAAAGAGGGTCAAATATGTCGGCAGGGGTGGCCGCAACCCTAATTGACTGCTGCGGCGACGACCTTAACACACTTAATCGGGAAATAGAAAAGCTGTGTGCCTATGCCGGCAACAGACAGATAACCGACCG
>CABMOR010000218.1 GCA_902388225.1 uncultured Oscillospiraceae bacterium
TATGTAGTGGCGCCTCATGCCCCTAACCCTCAATAAAATATATCATATAATACTACCTTTTCCCCGTTTTGTCAAGTAAACGTCTGACCCTCTCCTCCACCTCATCGCAGGCAGAACGGGCGGTTTCGGCGTTTTTGCTTTCGGTTCTTATGCAAAGCTTTTTACCCGAGCTGTTTGGACGGATAAAGACCTTTGACCCCCTTATATCCATTTCGACTCCTGCCGGAGTAACGGTATACTGTTCCGAAAGTATACGCATAACCGCCGACGCAGATGTTTCAATTCCCATATCGTTTAAAACCGTTGCATAATCGGGAATGGATTTAAGCAATCTACGGACATTTTTCCCCTTTTTCTCCATGTCAAGTATTTTAAGGGTCATCATAAGCCCGTCCCTCAAAAACTGCTGGCTGATTGCTTTTTTCCGAAGGGGTGAATTTTGCGGGGTTTTATCAAAATCCATCCGCAAGACTTTCCCGCCGTATTTTTTGGCAAGAGCATCTATAAAAAGCGGCGCCTCAATGTCAACGGCTACGGCTTCGCCCCTTTCAAACTCATCCATACAGCAAAGCGCAATGAGCTTTTGAATAGAAAAGCTTTCGCCAAACTGATTTTTAACCGTCAGACTGCATCCATCGGAAGAAACACGGTATTCTGTTCCTTCCAAAGTGTCACAGCCAAGACCGTTTAATACATTGTTGAGCAGACTCTCTGTTTCGGGATTATCACAAAAAACTCTTGCCCTTGTTCCGTAAAGTCCGTCGGGAGCCTGACGGCAAAGTTCCTGAAGATAAATCTGCTTTATGCCGCTCATGTCGGTTACGGTTTTATACTCCGAAACTGCACATCTGACAAAATCTCCTTTTTCGATGCACTTTACAACATTTCTCTCCGTTTGTCCCGAAATCCTCAGTCCGTCGGGACCGAAAATATCAATGAAACATTCTTTATCAAAGGAAATATATATTCCTAAATCCGCCTCACAGAAGGAGCAGGCAAATGCCATTTGAGATTTAATCAGCCTTCCGAAGCTTATAACCTTACATCCTGTCGAAAGCAGACCGCTCATTACCGCCCCTGCAAGGGCCTTTGAGACATTAGAACTGTCGTATGCCACGGCGATATTTTCACATTGCTTAAGACTTCCGGCGGCACAGCCAAGCGCCGTACAAAATTCCGGAGTTATGTCTGCTCCTACCCTGCCGTGAAGTCTTCCGCCTGCAAATAAATCTTCCCGCAAATCTCCGAATTTTACATCCGAATTAACCGTCACCCCATCGGCTATTTTCTTATGAGGCCAAACCGATTTAGAGGGCATAACTATTGCGTCCTCTCCCACAACGCTTCCGCTTCCGATAACCGAATCTTCAAAAAGTGTCGCTCGGCTTTTAACATCGGCACCGGAACAGACAATGCTCCCCGAAATTCTTGCCGACCGGCCGATATATGCGTTTTGTAAAATTACACTCGACCTTATTCGGGCGTTTTGTTCAACCCTGACTCCGTCGTCAAGCACGGTGTCGGGGCCGATTATGGCTCCGTCTTCGACGCTGACCTTCGAACCGAAGTATACCGGTGGCAAAACCACAAAATTTCCCGCCGGTTTTTGGCCGAAACACCCGTCCACAGGATTTGCCGCACGGTCGGTTCTGACCCTTCCCGACAAAATATCAAACTGACAGCGCCGAAAGCTTTTAAGATCTCCTATATCGCACCAGTATCCTTCGGCTTCAAAGACAGCGATTTTCCCTCCTCTTTCAAGTAAAGCAGGAAACAAATTCTTTGAAAAATCAAATGGACTGTTAACGGGGATAAGGTCAAGAACCTTTGGATTTACAATATATATTCCGGTATTTATTCGGTTTGTTATGACCTTTTGCCAGGAGGGTTTTTCGGAAAAACCGCATACAAATCCGTTTTGGTCAACATTTATAATACCGTATTCTCTCGGATCGTCGGCCACGGTCGAAACAATTGTGATATCAGGTTTTGCGGTCATGTGAAAATCATAGGCTTTTTTCAAATCAAAATCACATAGACAGTCGCCGCTTATAACAAGGAAATCCCGGTCAAAATTTTCGGCCGCTTTTTTCACACTTCCGGCCGTTCCAAGGGGCTCGGTTTCTACCGAAAAATCCACTTCAATGTTTTTATATTTTCCCGAATAAAAATTATCGGTTATTTCACAAGGTAAATACCCGAGGGTCATTACCGCCCGGTCACAGCCGTTTCTGTCCAACAGGTCGAGAATATATTCAATAACCGGTTTTCCCGCAAGTCTTGCCATGGGCTTCGGAATATTACAGGTCAGAGGTCTAAGACGGCTTCCTTCGCCCCC
>CABMOR010000219.1 GCA_902388225.1 uncultured Oscillospiraceae bacterium
TTGGTCGCACAGCGCCGAAATATCGCTTTGCGAAAGATTGCCGTTCATATCTGTATCAATTACCCCGGGAGAAACACAGTTAACCCTTATTCCGCTGGGTCCAAGCTCTTTGGCCAGCGCCTTTGTAAGGCCGATAACCGCCGCTTTTGTTGCCGAATATACACTCTCGCAGGAGCCGCCGACCTCGCCCCACATGGAGGAAAGGGTGACAATACTTCCCTGCTTTTGCCTTATCATCTGCCTTGCGGCATATCTGAGCGTCAGAAAGGTTCCCTTGAAATTAACTCCGCACACCCGGTCAAACTGCTGCTCGGTTATGTCGGTGAAAAGAGAAATCTGAGAAATTCCGGCACATGCCACGGCACAGTCAATTTTCTCCCACTTATTTATGACCTTGTCAAAAAATGTCGAAACATCGGTTTCCTTTGAAACATCTGCTCTTATTGCCAAAACATCGGGAAATCTTTCGGTAATATTTCTTGCGGCCTGTTCGTTTTTTTCATAGCAAAAGGCAACATTGTAACCTTCTTGTGCGAATTTTTCCACCGTTGCCCTTCCTATTCCTCTTGAGCCACCTGTTATAACTACGGTTTTTTTCATGTTTTCACCCCGTTTTTCTTATTTTACACAAACAGGAAGCATTTTTCAACATATTATTTTTCTTTCAATTTCCTGGGGATTTATTACAGTTTTGTCATATTTTCTTGATTATATTAAAGGATTATGGTATAATTGTCAAAGCACCATTGATTAGGAGTGAAAGTATGTCTAAATACTCCCTGGCGGTGGACATCGGCGCAAGCAGCGGCCGACTCATCCTCGGTCATATAGAGGACTGTAAAATGGTCACCGAGGAGATACATCGCTTTAAAAACGGTATTGAAAAGCAGGGTGAGCATTTCTGCTGGGATATTGAGCATCTTTTTCGCGAAATAATTGTCGGAATGAAAAAGTGCAAAGAAAAGGGCAAAATTCCCGAAACAATAGGCATAGATACCTGGGCCGTGGATTTTGTATTAATAGATTCATCAGGAAATACGGTGGGTCAAACCGTTGCATACCGGGACGGACGAACCGAACGAATGGACGAAATTGTTTCGAGGTACATTTCGGAGCAGGAGCTTTACGCCCGCACCGGAATACAAAAACAACCTTTCAACACCATTTACCAGCTTACATATTTAAGAGAGCATCATCCCGACCAGCTTGACGCCGCCGACAGTATGCTGCTCATCCCCGATTACCTGAATTTCCGACTTTGCGGCGAAAAATTTACCGAATATACCAATGCCACCACCACCCAGCTTGTAAGCCCGGTAACAAGAAACTGGGATTATGATCTTATAAACCGTATCGGACTTCCCGAGCGACTGTTCCGTGACATTCGCGTACCCGGGACGGTGCTTGGCCGGCTTCTTCCTGAAATTTCCGAGCAGGTGGGATTTAACTGCCAGGTGGTTCTTCCCGCCACCCACGACACCGGTTCGGCCGTTATTGCCGTGCCGAGTTCAGACGCCAACACCCTTTATATAAGCTCGGGCACATGGTCCCTTATGGGCACAGAAAACGAATCTTCCGACTGCACCGAGGAGAGCCGAATGGCAAATTTCACCAATGAGGGCGGTTACCTCTACCGCTATCGTTTTCTTAAAAATATTATGGGGCTTTGGATGATACAGTCGGTCAAAAAGGAGCTTCACGACAAGTTTTCCTTTGACGAGCTATGTGCGGCCGCTTCAAAATCTCCCATCGCCTCAATTGTCGACTGCAATGACAGCAAATTTCTCAAGCCGGACAGCATGATGAAGGCGGTGGTTGACGCCTGCCGCGAATCGGGTCAGGATGTACCCCAAAATCCCGGCGATGTTGCGGCGGTCATATACAACAGCCTCGCCCGTTGCTATGCCGAAACGGCGGCTCAGCTGGAGGAAATAACAGGCAAAAAATTCGGCACCGTAAACATTGTTGGCGGAGGCTCGGGGGATCCCTATCTTAATCAGCTCACTTCAATTTATTCCGGCCGGGATGTTTTTGCCGGCCCGAAAGAGGCAACGGCCATTGGCAATCTTATCGTTCAGTTTATAACTGTGGGAGAGCTTGAGAGTCTATCCCAAGCCAGAGAGTGCGTTGCCCGTTCATTTGACATTAAAAAATATTCTTTAAAGGAGAGTAAAGAATAAATGAACATTACCGAAAGATATAACACAGCGAAAGAGATGTACGCCTCCCTCGGTGTTGACACCGACAAGGCCATGGAAGCGCTGGACAGAATTCCCATATCAATGCATTGCTGGCAGGGGGACGACGTACAGGGCTTCGAGCAGCTGGGGGATGTGG
>CABMOR010000220.1 GCA_902388225.1 uncultured Oscillospiraceae bacterium
TGTGGGCGCAGGCATGACCATTGCCATTCAGTCGTCGTCGGCCATGACGGTCATGCTGGTCGGACTGGTAAACTCGGGAATAATGAATTTTGCCGATACCTTCGGAATGATAATGGGCTCTCACGTGGGAACAACCCTGACCTCATGGATACTTACCTTGACCGGAATTCAGGGAGACAATTTCTTTTTGACTCTTTTAAAGCCCATGACCTTTGCTCCCATACTCGCCCTTGTGGGAGTTATATTCAGAATGCTTTCAAAGCGTGAGAAAAAGCGCAATCTCGGACTTATTCTCATCGGTTTTGCCGTTCTTATGACCGGAATGGACATGATGAGCGGCTCTATGGAGCGATTCCGTCAGGACCCCGCCTTCCAGAGCATGCTCACCGCCTTTACCAGCCCCATGCTGGCCTTCCTTGTGTCAACCGTATTTACCGGAGTGATTCAATCCTCGGCCGCCACCGTGGCAATTGTTCAGGCCATGACCCTTGCGGCCGCCGCCACAGGTTCCCCCATCACCTATCAGATTGCCATTCCCCTTGTGGTCGGCGCAAACATCGGAACCTGCATGACCGCCCTGATTTCCAGCATCGGTACCAGCCGTGACGCAAAGCGGGTGGTAGCCATGCATATCTATACAAACGCTATCGGCGGAATTGTCTGCGTATTGCTGATGTATTTGATAATGTTCCTTTCGCCCGGGCTTCTCTCTGCCCCCATTTCCATGATAGGAGTGGCGGTTGTGCACACCGTCTTTAACATTGTCAACACCGTGGCCTTTGTCCCCTTAAAGAGGACCGTTATAAAGCTGTGCGTAAAGACAGTCAAAAGCGGAGACAAAAAAGCCCAGGAGGTGTTTCTGGACGAGCGTCTTTTCCAAAATTCGGCTTTGGCAGTTTCGGAATGTCACCGTCTTACCAACGAAATGGCCGAGCATACCCGTACGGCCATGCATGAGGCGCTTGAGGTCACCGATATTTATGACGAGGAAAAAATCGAGCACATAAGGATGCTTGAAAAGCTGACCGACAAATATGAGGACAAGCTTGGCACCTATCTTGTACGGCTTTCCAGAGAGGAGCTTACCGACAGCGAATCCCACTCGGTTTCCCGTCTTCTCCACACCATAGGTGATCTTGAACGCATAAGCGACCATGCCCGCAACATCAGCGAGGCCGCTCAGGAAATCAAGGAAAAGAAGATTGTCTTTTCGGTTCCGGCCAAGGAGAATTTGCGGCTGATTGTGGCCGCCGTGAAGGAAACCCTGGATATTACAATTGACTCCTTTTTAAAGGACAGCGAGGAGCTGGCAAGCGATGTTGAGCCCCTTGAACAGGTGATAGACAAGCTAAAGAAGGAAATGATGGAGCGGCATGTGGACAGACTTCAGCGGGGAGAATGTACCATACAGATGGGCTTTGTTTTCTCCGACCTTTTGACCAATTTCGAGCGTGTTTCCGACCATTGTTCAAACATCGCCGTATACACCCTCCAGCTCAATTCTTCAAAGCTTGATTCCCACAAATTCCTTAAGAAAATCCGAAATGAAGAAAACGGAGAATTTATTCGGAAGTTTAATCGGTACGAGGAAAAATATTCTATCGACAACTAAACCGGACATCCCGCTCTTTTCCTTTGACAAGCTAAGTAACAAAAAATATGCCTCTGAATAGTATGGTATCAAAACTGTTCAGAGGTGTTTTTTATGCTTGAAAATTTTGAGGAGTTAAGGGACAGATCGCCGGAGTTTTTTGCCGGAGCAAATTCCGCCGACGGCTTTTTTTCCTGCTTTGACGACCTATACAGCCCCGAGAAAGGGGATGCTTTTTACATACTTAAAGGAGGTCCGGGAACCGGAAAATCCACACTTATGAAAAGGCTTGCCCTGGCGGCGGACAAAGAGGGAGATAAGGCTGAGCTTTTTTTCTGTTCTTCCGACCCCGACTCCCTTGACGGTGTTCGCTTTGACCGGGCTTTGGCGGCGGTTGCCGACGGAACGGCTCCCCATGTTATGGATCCAAAATTCCCGGGAATGTGTGAGAGAATCATACCTCTCGGAGACTGTCTGGACTATGAGAAGCTCCGGCAAAAAAGAAAAGAGCTTTTGCCTCTTTATAACGCCAATTCGGCGCTGCACAAAAAAGCCTCGAGAATCATAAGGGCGGCGGGAAGTCTTTGCGACGACAGCTTTGCCGTGAACTGCGCCTGCGTGGATTTCGACAGGGCTGCCGATTTCGGCAGGAGGCTGTGCGACCGGTTTTTGGATGAAAAACAGCAAGGCCGGGGAAGGGAGAGAAGAGCCTTTTTGTCGGGAATCACCCCGGCG
>CABMOR010000221.1 GCA_902388225.1 uncultured Oscillospiraceae bacterium
TATAAAAACAAGGAGAGGGGTGAGGGCGAAGGTCATGATCGCCATCTGCCAGTTTAAAGCCACCATAAAAACAATTATGAGAATGACATTGGCCAAGTTGCCCACAAGGGCCGGGAGGGTATCAAGGAAAAGCCCGGTAACCTCGTTTGCGTCGCTCATGACCCGCGTCATAAGCGAACCGGTGGTGCGGTTGGTGAAAAATCTCATGGAGAGGTTTTTGAGAGAAGAAAAAATGTCACTTTTAATATTTCGGACAACCCTCGGAACGATTTTGGCCATTATAATATTCTGAACAATGGTGAGTATAAGGTTCAAAACCCTGACAGCCGCAAAGGCAAGGCACATAAGCACCAATAGCTTTATAAAATCACCGTTTGCAAGGCTCCAAAAACCGGTGAAATCCGACTTTTTTCCCAAAATATCGTCAAAATATACCGTTCCCGAAAGATAGGGAAGCAGGGAGTTTGCCGCCGCCGATATCAGGAAGGATACAACCAAAAGGATAAGGGCCGGAATATAAGATTTAAAATAGGACATGGTACGCACAAAAAGACTGCGGGTGTCGGTGCATTTGGGACATATTCGCCGTTCCCGGTCGGTGTAAGGGGTTCCGCATTTTTCACAGAACTCGGGGTTTTCCTTTTGCTTAAAGAAATCCTTCGAAAGCTCCTCCCCCTTTTTTACGGCTTCAAAGCCCCGGCAGAATTTTACGGCGTCGGCCGTCCTTCCGGCCGAAAAAACAGCCAGACGGCGGGCTACTCCCTCTATTTCTCCGCAAAGCAGGACCCCCGCCGCAAGATCGACGGCAAATAGTCTTGTTATGCTGTCTAAGGAAATATGCTCAACCGTAAGATCCTCGGGAGAAGGGGGTATGTAATCTTCCTTGTGGGGATATCCCGAAAAGGTTTTAACGCCGGTAAACGAGGGCAGAAAAACAACTGTCAGCCTGTCGGCCGACAGCAAAAACCAGCTTTCGCGGAAATTGCAGTCCACATCAAGATCGCCGTCGACAAACATTTTGTAATCTTCTCGGTCAATGCCGATCTCTTTAAGCAATTTATTTATTTTTTCATCAGCCTTTTTTGCAAATGCCACGAAGTTTCTCCTTTAGGGTTAAAGCTATATTGAACGAGACTTATTTTACCACGCTTTTGCTCTTTTTGCAACAAAAAGCAGTATTAGAAAAAATTTTTAGAATTGAGAAAAAGTGCCCTGTAAACAGAAAAAAGCCGCCCGAGGAATTTGACACCGGGGCAAAAGAAAAAATGTGATAGACAGGCGGCAACAGAAATTTTAAAAATCTAAAAGGAAAAATTCGATTTACCTGCCCGCTTTACTGTGCTCTTTTAACGGCGTCTGTATTTTCCGGAAGTCCGAAGGAAACCGAAAGGGCCTTGTCGATAAGATTCATGGAAAAGCTGTCCAGCGCGCCCATGCGGCCCTTAAGCCGCTGTTTGTCCAGCGTTCTGACCTGCTCGAGCAACACAATGGAATCCTTCTGCAGACCGGTCTTTTCGGAATTTATCTTTATGTGGGTGGGAAGCTGGGTTTTCTGACTTTGACTTGTAATGGCCGCCGCAATGACGGTTGGACTGAATTTGTTGCCAACGTCGTTCTGAACAATAAGTACCGGCCGTATTCCTCCCTGCTCCGAACCCACAACTGGACTGAGATCGGCATAATAAATATCTCCTCGCCGTACCTGCATAAAAAACACCTCCGTTTGAAAACTGTCCGGCAAAGATATTGTTGCCGTAAGACCTTGGCTTTATACCGAAAATTTTCCTTTTAATATATTTTACGGAGGTTGTCCCAAAGGGTGACAAAAAATCGGAAGCGGCCGATTAAAGCCGCTCCCGATTTTCTTTGATTTTACTGACAGCCGCATCCACAGCCGCAGTCGTTGTTGTTACCGCCGCAGCAACCGACAAGCAGTAAGATAATCAGTAAGATAATCCAGCAGTTGGAACCGTTACCGAAGAAGTTTCCGTTGCACATGAGTTTTTCCTCCTTTCCAGCCTTCAATACCAGTCTATTCTTATCAATAGTCGAGGTGACATTTTCCTTGACATTTATTTTTGCAGGGTTATAATTTTATGAAAGGGACCCTTTGACGGATTATGAATCTTGAGGGCCTATGTTTGGAGGATGAAGATGACCCAAAAGCTTTATGAAAACGATTCCTTTCTGTTGGTTGGGAAATGCAGGGTGATATCTTGCGAAAAGACCGATGGCGGATTTGCCGTAACCACCGACTGTACCCTGTTTTTCCCCGAGGGCGGAGGCCAACCCGGAGACCGGGGAACCATC
>CABMOR010000222.1 GCA_902388225.1 uncultured Oscillospiraceae bacterium
GAATTCGGCAAGCTTTTGAATACCAAGCTCGGCCGTCTCTTCCCTGCTTCCTTCCTCCGTTTTTATATCCCAAACATTTTTGGCAAAACGGACAAATTTATCAAGGCCGTACTTACAGATATATCTGTAATAGGGGACAGAGACAACGGCAAGACCCGCTCCGTGGGTACAGTCGGTGTAAGCACCGATTTGATGCTCTATCATGTGAACCTCCCAATCCTGAGATTTGGAAAGTCCCGCAATATAGTTGAGCCCCAGGGTGGCGCACCACATAATATTGCTTCGGGCTTCATAGTCGCAGGGATTTTTTATGGCAATTTTTGCGCTGTGAATAAGGGATTTCATTATTCCCTCTATAAGATAGTCGGTGGTGTTGTCGTCGGTGCCGGAAAAATACTGTTCCATCAGGTGGGACATGGCGTCAAAAATTCCGCTTGCCATTTGATATTCCGATACCGACAGGGTATATTCGGGGTTGAGAACGGAAAATTTCGGATGAACATTTGAGGAAAATACCCTGCCGTTTTTAAGCATCTTGTCTTGGTTGGTGATTACCGAACCGCCGTTCATTTCCGATGCTGTTCCGGTCATTGTGAGAATTGTCCCCACCGGAACGATTTTGTTGGTAACCTGCTCACCGTTTATCCAATATTTTTCCCAAGGGTCGCCCTCGCAGTATGCCGATACCGAAATCGCCTTGGCACAGTCAATGGTCGAGCCGCCTCCGACGGCCAAAATCAGGTCGATGCTGTTTTCTCTGACCAGCCTTGCCCCTTCAAGCACCTGGGTATATGCGGGGTTGGGTTTAATTCCCGCAAGTTCAATCACATTTTTGTTTGCGGCTTTTAATATCTCCAAGACCCTGTCATACAGCCCTATTTTCTTAATTGCACCCTTGCCGTAAATGAGCAAAATGTTTTTGCCGTAATTTTCAAGCTCGGCGGACAAATTGTCAAGAGCGGTTTTGCCAAAGTAGATTTTTGTGGGATTGTGAAAGCTGAAATCAAGTATCACGGTAATTCCTCCAACCTTTTTGATGATATATTATAAATTCCCATTGATTTAGCCCAAGAGGAAAGCTCGTCCGGAGTCGCATTTGGACTAAAGACCTTTCCCTCTTTTAAAACCGCACCTTTGCAGGAGCCTCTTAAATATTTATTTGTTTCTCCCATGCCGCTTCCGCCGGAGGTGGCAAAAGGAACAACGGTCTTGTTTGAAAAATCGTACTGCTCCAAAAATGTGTTGATAACTGTGGGGGCAACATACCACCAAATGGGGAATCCGACAAACACCGTGTCATAATCTTCCATGTTTTCAAATTTGCCCGAAACGGCGGGACGGCCGGTTTTGTCGGCCATTTCCACACTGCTTCGGGAATGTGGGTTTTGCCAATTCAAATCTTCCGGGGTGTAGGCCTTGGCCGGTTTGATTTCGTATAAATCTGCATCAAGGGCATTTGAAAGGGTTTTTGCAAGCTTGGCTGTCATTCCGCTTGCCGAAAAGTATGCCACTAAATTTTTGTTAATTTTTATTCCTCCGTTTTTCCAAAATCAATTTGAATGCGGTTTTGTATCATTATACAATCATTATAACACTTAAACCTTACTTCAGGTCAATATTTTTTTAAAAATTATTTGCGGCTTTAAAGCCATTAAATATCTTTTGGGGAGTTATGCATTTGTGAAACGGATAATAAAAAAGGCTATTCCCCAAACCCTTTCGGTATGTCGGAAAACAGCAGGCTCGAAACCGCTGTAATATCTCCGCCTATAATCCGCATCCAAGGAACGCCGCTGGCATAGATAAAGGCCTATACAATTATATAGGAAGCTGCGCACCAACCCTGTAGTTACGGGGAAACGACCAAAATTTCCGAAAACACGGGCAGGAATGGCGAAGGCAATTACTGTTGCGGTTAAAGCACCGACTCGCATAGCAGAATTATTCTTTTCCGCCACAGTAATCACCCCGTTTCAGTCTTTGCAGCAATTAAAATTCTCATGCAAAAGTGTATGGGTACGAATATACAAAATAATTTTTTTAAATCAGCGGCAAATTCAACCGTCTGTTTATGTCATATTGTCTAAACAGAGGTGAAAACAAATCGGTATATCTTAAAATGTAAAGCTACTGTCTTATGAAGCTTTCCAATGCTTCGGCTTTAATAACAGCGGCAAAATTTGCAAAATGCCGCGTGCGGTTGAGCCGAAAAGGCAAAAAATAACGCTGAACCCAAAACGAATCGGGTCCAGCGTCACGCTGGTGCCGGTGGCCGGAC
>CABMOR010000223.1 GCA_902388225.1 uncultured Oscillospiraceae bacterium
TGCTGCCGGCTCCGTCTCGACCTTAGAGAGCTCCGCAAAAAATCCGGCGGATTTTTCGGAAGCGGGGAATCCACCGGTTCGGTGGGCGTCGTGACCATAAATATGCCGAGAATTGCATATCTTGCCAAGGACAAGGCCGACTTCTTTACCCGTCTTGACAAACTTATGGACATCGCCGCAAGATCACTCAAAACCAAGAGAACGGTCATTACAAAGCTTCTGGAAAACGGCCTTTATCCCTATACCAAGAGATACCTCGGAACCTTTAACAACCACTTTTCCACCATCGGTCTTGTGGGCATGAACGAGGCCGGCCTCAATGCCAAATGGCTCCGCAAGGACCTGACCCACAAGGAAACCCAGGACTTTACGGTTGAGGTTTTGAACCACATGAGAGAGCGTCTGTCCGACTATCAGGAGCAGTACGGCGACCTCTATAACCTTGAGGCAACCCCTGCCGAATCGACCTCCTTCCGTCTTGCAAAGCACGATGTCAAGCGCTTCCCCGGCATCATCACCGCCGCCAAGAGCTGCGACGACACCCCCTATTACACCAACAGCTCTCACCTGCCTGTAGGTTACACCGAGGACATCTTCTCGGCTCTGGATGTTCAGGACGAGCTTCAGACGCTTTACACTTCGGGTACGGTATTCCATGCCTTCCTCGGCGAGAAGCTTCCCGATTGGAAAGCGGCGGCCAATCTTGTCCGCAAGATTGCCGAGAACTATAAACTTCCCTACTATACCATATCTCCCACCTACTCGGTCTGCAAGACCCACGGCTATCTGGCGGGCGAGCAGAAAAAATGCCCTGTTTGCGGAGAGACCACCGAGGTTTACAGCCGAATCACCGGCTACTACCGTCCGGTTCAAAACTGGAACGACGGCAAAACCCAGGAATACAAGGACCGCAAGGTATATGACATCGGACGCTCCACCCTCACCCACAGCGGCGTAATCGGCGGAGAAACCACCAAAGAGGTTTCGGAAAAAATAACCGAAGAGAAAGCAGAAGAGTCCATTAAGGACGGAAACCTGCTCTTTGTGACCGCCACCTGCCCCAACTGTAAAATTGCCTGCGCCACCCTTGATAAGGCAGGGGTTGAATACACCAAGATATACGCCAACGAACAGCCGGATTTTGCCAAGGAAATGGGCGTTAAGCAGGCTCCCACCCTCGTGGTTATAAAGGACGGACAGGCCGAAAAGTTTTCCGGTGTTTCAGACATCAAAAAGCATCTTAGCTGATTTCGGGTGGTAAAATGCATGACATTATAATTATCGGCGCCGGCCCTGCGGGGCTGACCGCCGCTATATATGGTCTCAGAGCCGGCAAGACGGTTCTTGTTCTGGAAAAGGAAACCTTCGGAGGCCAGATAACCTTCTCCCCGAAGGTCGAAAACATTCCCGGATTTTTGGCTCTTTCGGGCAATGAGTTTGCCGAAAAGCTTGTGGAACAGGCCCTTGAACTGGGAGCCGAGGTTGAAATGACCGATGCTCTGGAAATAAAGGACGGCGCCGTTAAAACCGTGGTCACCGAGGACGGTAGCTTTGAGGCAAAAGCGGTCATAATCGCCGCCGGCGCAAAGCATCGCCTCTTGGGCGCCAAAGGAGAGGAAAAATTCATCGGCAACGGCATTTCTTTTTGCGCCGTGTGCGACGGAGCCTTTTACAAAGGGCAGGAGGTCGCAGTTGTCGGCGGAGGCAATTCCGCACTTCAGGAGGCCATACTGCTGTCAGAACTTTGCAGCAAGGTGACGGTAATACAAAATCTGGATTACCTGACCGGAGAAAAGACCCTGGAAAACCAGCTTGCTTCAAAATCAAATGTCGAAATAATCACCGGAACGACGGTGGAAAGTTTTGAGGGACAAGAGGAGCTTTCGGGTCTGACCCTTAAAAAACTTAAAACCGGTCAAACTGATTTTCTTGCGGTGGACGGGGTTTTCGTGGCCATCGGCCTTGCCCCTCAAAATGAAAGATTTTCCGACAATGTTTTCCTTGACCCTCAGGGATACATCGCCTCGGGAGAGGACTGCAAAACAAAGACCGACGGAATCTTTACGGCGGGCGACTGCCGTGCAAAGAGTGTCAGGCAGGTGACAACCGCCGCCGCAGACGGAGCTGTTTCGGCCCTTGCCGCATGTAACTATATCGACAGCCTCTGAAGATGATTTTAAGTCACAACCTCCGGCTAAGCCGGAGGCTTGAATAAGCCCTAGAAGGGCATTTTACAGGCCACAC
>CABMOR010000224.1 GCA_902388225.1 uncultured Oscillospiraceae bacterium
CGTTCGGTAAAGCCGATTCAGATAAAGATGCTTTCGGGAGCCATGGAAATAACAATGTATATCACCCTTCGGGAGGGAGTGCGTATTCCCGATGTTTGCGAAGCCGTGCAAAAGGGCGTCAAAAGCTCGGTTCAGAGCATGACCGGCTGCCCGGTGACCAAGGTCAACGTGATTGTGGACGACCTTGAGCAGGACGAAAAAAACGATAAATAAAATTTGGGGAATTTTAAGGTATGAAAAGATCCAAGGCAAGGGAACAGGCCTTTATTCTGGTTTTTGAAAAGAGCTTTAACGACGGTGAGCTTTCCGAGCTTATTGATTTTGCGGTGGAGAACTGCGACTGGGAAACCGACAGTTTTATGACCGAGCTTGCACAAAGCACCCTCGAGCATCTCGACCTGGTGGACGGGGTTATTGAAAGGTACTGTGTGGGTTGGAAAAAGAACCGTATTCCAAGGGTATCCCTTTCGATAATGCGGGTGGCCTGTAACGAAATCATGTTTATGCCTGACATACCTGTCGGTGTGTCTATAGATGAGGCGGTGGAGCTTGCAAAAAAATTTGCCTCTGAGGAGGACGCCTCGTATATAAACGGGGTGCTTGGAACGGTTGCCGAAAATGAAAGCTGTGAAAAGATAAAATGAGCGGCGTGATTCTGGCTGTCGACACAAGCAACTATACCACTTCGGCCGCCCTTTGCGACGGAAGCGAGGTTAAAAATACCGCCTCAAGGCTTTTGCCCGTGGAAAAAGGTCACCTGGGACTGCGGCAAAGTGAGGCGGTTTTTCATCATGTTAAGGCCCTGCCCGAAATAATATCCGAGGCTTTGGGGGAAGGGGGCAAAAAAATAGACGCCCTGGCGGTTTCCTCCCGTCCGAGGGACGCCGAAGGGTCGTATATGCCCTGCTTTCTTGCGGGACTTTCGGCCGCCAAAAGTCTTGCTTCGGTGCTTAAGGTTCCGGTTTTTGAATTTTCACATCAGTCGGGACATATAGCCGCCGCCGCATACGGAGCCGGAAGGCTCGACCTTTTAGGCCAAAAGTTCCTTGCTTTTCACCTTTCGGGAGGGACCACCGAGGCGGTAATGGTCACACCGGACAGAGAAACGGTTTGTGGCAAAGACCCTCGACCTTAACGCCGGTCAGGCGGTGGATAGGGTCGGAGCCCTTTGCGGATTGGATTTCCCGGCCGGTATCGAGCTTGAGAGGCTGGCTCTTAAGGGAAGGGTCACTGAGAGCATAAAGCCTTCCTTAAAAGGGAACGACTGCTGTCTTTCGGGGGTTGTAAACCGGTGTGAAGCCCTGCTCTCAAACGGGGCTTCAAGGGAGGATACCGCAAGGTTCTGCCTTGAATATATCTTTCTGACCCTTGAAAAAATGACCAAAAACCTTCTTTCGGAATACGGAAATTTTACGGTGCTTTATTCCGGCGGGGTAATGTCAAACAGCATAATAAGAGATAAAATGACAGAAAAATTCGGAGATATCGCTCTCTTTTCACCCCCCGCCTTTTCCCGCGACAATGCGGCGGGGATATCAATTCTCGGGAGTATAAAATATGACGGTTAAAAGCCCCCCTGTTATGAGCGTAACCCAGCTTAATACCTATGCCCGCTGTATCCTCGAGCAGGACACGGTGCTGAAAAACGTCTTTGTGGCGGGGGAAATTTCAAATTTCAAGAATCACATGAAAACAGGGCATTTTTACATGACCCTGAAGGATCAAAACGCCGCCGTAAAGGCGGTCATGTTCCGCACCTACGCCTCCCGCCTTCGCTTTTGCCCCGAGGACGGGATGAAAGTGCTCTGCCGTGGAAGGGTGTCGGTCTTCGAGCGGGACGGAGCGTATCAGCTCTATATCGAGGATATGCAGCCCGACGGCGCAGGCTCGCTTTCGGTGGCCTTTGAACAGCTTAAACGAAAGCTTTCGGAGGAGGGACTCTTTGACCCGAAATTCAAAAATCCCATTCCCGCATTTCCGAATAAAATTGCGGTTGTAACCTCTCCCGACGGGGCGGCTCTTCAGGATATTCTGAATGTTCTCGTCCGCCGCTGGCCTCTGGCCGAGATTGCGGTCGTGCCCTCCTCGGTTCAGGGGGAAAACGCCCCGTCAGAGCTTATAAAAGGGGTTGAAAGGGCCGACAGGCTTTGTGCCGATGTAATAATAATCGGCAGGGGCGGAGGCTCGATTGAGGACCTTTGGGCCTTTAATAACGAACAGCTCGCCCGGGCAATTTTCAAATG
>CABMOR010000225.1 GCA_902388225.1 uncultured Oscillospiraceae bacterium
CAAGGCCATCGTTTTCGAGGAGAGGTGACATTATGAAAAACTATGTAATTATCGGAAACGGAACGGCCGCCGTGGGAACGGTCGAAGGCATCAGAAGCGTCGACCGAAGCGGAGCCATAACCGTTATTTCGGAAGAAAAGCATCATGTCTACTGCCGTCCGCTTATTTCCTATTATTTAGAGGGCAAGACCGACCTTGAACGCATGAAGTACCGTCCCGACGGCTTTTATGAGGAAAACGGCTGTAAGGTTATTTACGGCAAAAGGGCGGTGGCGGTCGACCCGGACAAAAAAACCGTCACTCTCGACGACGGAAGTAAGCTCTGCTATGACGAGCTTTCGGTTTGCACCGGCTCCTCCCCCTTTGTTCCTCCCTTTGAAGGCCTGGACACGGTGGATAAAAAAAGCGGTTTCATGACCCTTGACGACGCCCTTAAAATCGAGGCTGAGGTTTCGGAAAACAGCCGTGTGCTCATTGTGGGCGCCGGTCTTATCGGACTTAAATGCGCCGAGGGACTTTGCACTCGGGTAAGGTCGATTGCGGTTTGCGATTTGGCCGACCGCGTGCTTTCCAGCATTCTGGACGAAAAATGTGCAAAATATATGCAGCATGTTCTTGAGGACAAGGGCGTTACCTTTTATCTCGGGGACACGGCGGTTAAATTCGACAAAAATTCCGCCCTTATGAAGAGCGGAACAAGGGTTGATTTTGATTATCTCATACTTGCCGTGGGCGTTCGTCCCAATGTTTCCCTCATAAAAGATGCCGGGGGAAAGGTCGGCCGCGCCATAACCGTCGACCACCGCTCGGCCACCTCTCTTGACCACATCTATGCCGCCGGAGACTGTACCGAAACAGAAGATATTTCCTCGGGTCAGGTCAGGGTCATGGCTCTTTTGCCCAACGCCTATATGCAGGGGAAAACCGCCGGACAGAACATGGCTGGACAGCAAAGCTCCTTTGACAACGCCATTCCCATGAACTCCATAGGATTCTTCGGTCTCCACGCCATGACGGCGGGAAGCTATTACGACGAACAAAACGGCGGTCAAATGTTCGAAACGGTCACCGAAAAGGGCATTAAGCGACTCTTTACAAAGGACGGCCTTCTCACCGGATTTATTATCATCGGCTCAAACGAGCGAGCCGGAATTTACACCAACATGATCAGAAACCGGGTGGCTCTGTCCGAGGTGGATTTTGAACAGATGAAAAAAAATCCCAATTTGTTCGCTTTCGGTAAAAATTTCTGTAGTAAAACTCTCGGAGGTGTGGTATAATATGACGATAGATACCAAGGATATGGACTTCGCCCGGCTAAATAGGCAGATAAGAGAGGGCGGACAGGACTGTCACCTTAAAAACTGCATTGGGCAAAGGTTTATCGCGGCCGGAGTTTCGGGCAAAAAGCTGACCATTGACGGTGTGCCCGGAAACGCTCTCGGAGCATACCTTAACGGCGCCGAAATAACCGTAAACGGCAACGCTCAGGACGCCGTAGGCGACACCATGAACGAGGGCAGAATTGTCATAAACGGCAACATCGGAGACGCCGCAGGCTATGCCATGCGAGGAGGAAAAATATTCATAAAGGGAAACGCCGGATACCGCGCCGGAATTCACATGAAGGCTTATAAAGAGAAAAAGCCGGTCATGGTTATCGGCGGCCGCGCCGGAAGCTTTCTCGGAGAATATCAGGCCGGAGGCATCATAATCGTGCTGGGGCTAAACGACGACAAAAAGCCCATTGTGGGCAACTTCCCCTGCACCGGTATGCACGGCGGCAAGATGTTCCTCAGAACAGACGGAGAGGGCATTTCCTTCCCCGAGCAGGTTTCGGTCGACACCGCAACCGAAGGGGAGCTTGAGGAAATAAGACCCATAATCGAAGATTTTTGCGGCTGTTTCGGAATTGACCCAAAGGAAATTCTCAAAAGCCGATTTATCGCCGTCACTCCCGACAGCAAAAACCCCTACAAACAAATGTATGTACCAAACTGAGAAAGGCAGGTAGGAAAATGAGCTATACACCCGACGAGGTAATGCAGTATATTGAAGAGGAAGACGTTAAATTTATACGTCTGGCCTTTTGCGACGTTTTCGGAAGGCAGAAAAATATTTCCATAATGCCCGACGAGCTTAAAAGAGCCTTTGAATACGGCATAGCCATCGACGCTTCGGCCGTGGCCGGCTTCGGGGGTGAGGTTTATTCCGACCTGCTTCTTCATCCCGACCCCTCCA
>CABMOR010000226.1 GCA_902388225.1 uncultured Oscillospiraceae bacterium
CCCGACAAGGCCTTCGCCTTGCTTTTATGATATAATAACCTCACGAAATAGTGGCTAAATCAAAGATTTAGACTATTTCGGAGATCATTGAATGACTAAAAGTTAAGGGCATGCGTATTCAGGCGCTGTTAATGACAAAAAATATCATGGAGTATAAATATGACTGTAAATATTCAGCATGAGACCGCAGAGGTGTTTCGGTATTTTAAGGAAATATGCGCCATACCTCATGGTTCGGGTAATATGAAAGCCATAAGCGATTACTGCCTTGGTTTTGCACGGAAAAACAACCTTAAGGCGGTTCGCGACAGGGCTGAAAATGTTGTGATTTATAAACCGGGTACAATGGGATATGAATCTTCCCCGCCGATTATTCTTCAGGGGCATCTTGACATGGTCTGTCAGAAAATACAAGAATCAAAAATTGACTTTGAGAAAGACGGTTTGGAAGTCTATACAGACGGTGATTTTATAAAAGCCAAGGGCACCACCTTAGGTGCCGACAACGGTATTGCCGTCTCCATGATTATGGCAATTCTTGCAAGCAAGGAACTTGCCCATCCTCCCATTGAAGCGGTTTTTACGACCGACGAGGAAATAGGAATGCTCGGTGCCGAGGCGCTTGACGCCTCCCTTTTAACCGGCAGGAAAATGATCAATCTCGATTCGGAGAAAGCCGAGATTGTAACCGTGTCCTGTGCCGGAGGGAGCGACTTTAGCCTCTTTTTGCCCTTTTCAAAGGTTGCTTCTAAGGGGCGGAAAATATCCCTGGAGATTTCGGATTTAAAGGGCGGACATTCGGGTGTTGACATTGACAAGGGCCGAATAAACGCCAACATGCTGATGGCAAGGATTTTGAATTTTGTCGGTAAAACCGTTTCCTTTAACCTTGTCGGCATAAACGGCGGAACAAAGGGAAACGCCATTCCCTTTTGCTCAAAGGCGGAAATTGTCACGAAAGATTCGGAAGGCTTTATTAAGACGGTCGAAGACTGTTTTTCGGTTATTAAAAAGGAAATCAGCCACCGGGAAAAGGCCTGCAGTCTCGGTCTTACCGCCGAAGCTGACGGCGAATTTGAAGTTCTTGACCCTGCCGTTCAGGACAGGCTGATATACCTGCTTCTGACAACGCCCAACGGGGTTATTGACATGAGCTCGGAAATTGAGGGATTGGTGGAAACCTCATTAAATCTCGGCATTCTTATGACCGGCAAGGATGAAATTGCCATGCAATATGCCTTGCGAAGCAACAAGGCCTCCGCCCTGAGCTTTTTGGAGGACAGGCTGGCAGCCTTTGCATCTCACAACGGCTGCAGATTTGAATTCTCCGGCCGATACGAGCCATGGGAATTTAAAAACGATTCCCCGCTGCAGAAGCTGTATGCAGACGCTTTTTGCCGAGAATTCGGACACAAACCTCAGGTTGCGGCCATTCATGCGGGGCTTGAGTGTGCGGTTTTTGCCAAGAAAATCAAGGATTTGGACTGCATTTCAATAGGGCCGGACATGTTTGACGTCCATACGGTAAACGAAAGGCTGAGCATTTCGTCCGCCAACCGAATTTTCCGACTTCTTTGTTCTCTGCTTTCGCAGTGCAAATAAACGAGCGCAAAATACCTTTACAGTATAAAAATAAATTGAGAGGAAATAGGAACTATGGAAAACAAAGAGTTTAAGCCGTATATTCCGGCCGAGAAAATCACTCCCGAAATGACAGTTACCTCTGTCATCATGGGCATGGTGCTGGCCGTTATATTCGGTGCGGCAAACGCTTATTTGGGACTGAGAGTGGGTATGACCGTTTCGGCCTCCATTCCCGCGGCGGTTATTGCCATGGGGGTTATCCGTGTTGTTTTACGCAAAAATTCCATTTTGGAAAGCAACATGGTGCAAACCATCGGTTCGGCAGGCGAATCCCTGGCGGCCGGCGCTATCTTCACCCTTCCGGCGCTGTTTTTGTGGGCGTCAGAGGGAAAGATGGAAAAACCGGGTATACTGGAAATCACCGCCATTGCTCTCATCGGAGGACTTCTCGGTGTTTTCTTCATGGTCCCCTTAAGAAACGCCCTTATTGTCAAAGAGCACGGCATTCTTCCCTATCCCGAGGGAACGGCCTGTTCCGAGGTGCTTTTGGCCGGAGAAGAGGGCGGTGCCAAGGCCTCGACGGTTTTTGCCGGAATGGGCTTTGCGGCGCTATTCAAGTTTATTATTGACGGATTGAAGCTTGTTT
>CABMOR010000227.1 GCA_902388225.1 uncultured Oscillospiraceae bacterium
CGTATATCCCTTCCCGACGGACGAGATTTCGAGGCCGACACCAGAACCCTGCTCCAAAGGGCTGTGGAGGATGCAAAAAAACAGGGTGTTGAATTTTTCTTCGGCTCGGAAATGGAGTTTTATCTTTTCAAAAGAGACCAGGAGGGCGAGCCCACAAACCAGCCCTATGACAACGCCGGATATATGGATATCGCTCCCGAAGACAAGGGGGAAAATGTCCGCCGTGAAATATGCCTGACCCTTGAGCAGATGGGCATAAAGCCCGAAAGCTCTCACCACGAGGAGGGACCGGGTCAAAACGAGATTGATTTCAGATATTCCACTCCCCTAAAGGCGGCCGACCACGCCGTCACCTTCCGTTCGGTAGTCAACACCATTTCCGCACGAAACGGGCTTTTTGCCGATTTTTCTCCTAAGCCCCTTGCCGACAGGCCGGGAAACGGCATGCACATCAACATTTCGGCAACGGAAAGCTCGGGAAAGGATGTTCTTCCCTTTATTATCGCCGGAATTATGAACCGCATTTCCGACATTACGGTTTTTCTCAATCCCGCCGGGCAATCCTATGAAAGACTGGGCTTTAACAAGGCTCCCAGGTTCATCTCCTGGTGTACCGAGAACCGCTCCCAGCTCATAAGAATTCCCGCCGCCTCAAGGCAGTACCGCCGGGCCGAGCTTCGCTCACCCGACCCTCTTTGCAACCCCTATCTTGCCTTTGCGCTGCTTATATATGCCGGGCTTGAGGGTATTAAGAATGAAACCGAACTGCCCGAAGTGTCGGACGTCAACCTCTATAACGCCAGCGGCGACGCGGTCAAAAACCTCCGTTCCCTTCCTCTCAATCTCGAGGAGGCCAAGGAGCAAGCCCTTTCAAGCGATTTTGTAAAGGAGCATTTAAACAACGGCTTAATTCAGGCCTACTGCCGCTGAAATTCGCTTAAAAAACCAAAAGGGAGGGAAGCAAAATGGAACTCAAAGAGCAAGTTTACAGCCTGCTCCTTGTTTCGTCGGCCGAAAAATTTACCAATTCCCTCATCGACCTGCTTCCCGAGAGCCTTTATTCTCCCGTGAAAACCGTGACCGACATGGGCTCGGCCAAACGGGAGCTTTTGGAGAGGAGCTTTGACCTTGTCATTATAAACTCTCCCCTTCCCGACGATTTCGGCACCCGTCTTGCCGTCAGCATATGCCAAAGCTCAAGCACCGGCGTGCTTCTCTTTGTCAAGGCGGAACACTATCCCGACGTCAATGCCGAGGTCATGCCCTTTGGGGTGCTGACCCTCTCAAAGCCCACCTCCGCCCAAATGATTCTTCAAACCCTTGTGCTTCTTTGCGGTACGAGAGAACGGCTTAAATTCATGGAAAAAAAGGCGGCCTCTTTGGAGGACAAGATGGAGGAAATACGGCTTGTCAACCGGGCAAAATGGCTGCTCATTTCGGAACTCAAAATGAGCGAAAACGACGCTCATAAATACATAGAAAAACAGGCTATGGATCGGTGCATAACACGGCGCGCCATGGCCGAAAGCATAATTCGGACCTATAAACAGTAACGGAGGAGAAAAACATGACAAAGTATATTTTCGTGACCGGCGGGGTTGTTTCGGGTCTTGGAAAGGGAATTACCGCCGCATCGCTCGGACGGCTGCTCAAGGCGAGAGGACTTAAGGTTGCGGCCCAAAAGCTCGACCCTTACATAAATGTTGACCCCGGCACCATGAGCCCCTACCAGCACGGCGAGGTTTATGTCACCGAGGACGGTGCCGAAACCGACCTTGATCTCGGTCACTATGAAAGATTTATCGACGAGGATCTCAACCGCTTTTCCAATTTAACCACCGGAAAGGTCTACTGGAACGTGCTCAACAAGGAGCGCAGGGGAGAATATCTCGGCTCCACCGTTCAGGTTATTCCCCATATTACCAACGAAATCAAAGAATTTGTCTACCGTGTGGGCAAGCAGACCGACGCCGATGTGGTCATTACCGAAATCGGCGGCACCATAGGCGACATCGAATCCCAGCCCTTTATCGAGGCCGTCCGTCAGATTTCTCTCGAGGTGGGCAAGGAAAACAGCCTCTTTATTCATGTCACCCTCGTGCCGTTTTTAAGCGGCTCGGACGAGCACAAATCCAAGCCCACCCAGCATTCGGTCAAGGAGCTTCAGGGCATGGGCATAAACCCCAACATTATCGTGCTCCGCTGTGAC
>CABMOR010000228.1 GCA_902388225.1 uncultured Oscillospiraceae bacterium
CTTTGGAGCCGGAGGCTTTTTCTTTCCCGTCATAAAATTTAATCTTAAAAAAGGTGCAAAATACATAAAATGGAAAGCGAGCAAAATTCTTTCCATAAATGGTCGGGTTTTTTGTTAAAAAGATGACAAAATCTTTTCTTTTCCTATTGTTTTTTTAAGGATATATGTTATAATCATAGGTGTTATGTGTAAAAGCCATAACCATGTGTTTAAAATATAATCAGGAGGAATATGAATGGCACTCACAAATGAACAAAAAGAGCAGAAGATGCAAGAGCTGAGAATTTTTATTGCCGAACATAAGGACACCAAGGGCCCCCTTATGCCCATTATGCAGAAGGCTCAGGAGCTCTTCGGTTATCTTTCTCTCGAAACCCAGAGCGTTATTGCCGACGCCCTTGACATTCCCGTGTCGGAGGTTTACGGCGTGGCCACCTTTTACGCTCAGTTTTCCCTTGAACCCAAGGGCGAAAATGTCATAAGCATCTGTACCGGTACCGCCTGCTATGTTAAGGGAGCTCAGGACGTGGTGGATGAGGCCGAAAAAGAGCTGGGTATTCCCTGCGGCAAGACCAGCAAGGACGGAAAGTTTACCCTTCAGGGAACCAGATGTCTCGGATGCTGCGGACTTGCGCCGGTCATGGTTGTTAACGATGACGTATACGGCAAGGTTACTCCCGAAATGGTAAAGGATATTCTCGCAAAATATTGATAAACCTTCCCGGAAGGGGGATTTTAAGTGAAAATATCAGAGATTAGAGAGCTGCTTGACGCCGAACTGTTAGCCGGAGAGGATTTCGCCCAGCGGGAGGTCTTTTCGGCCTGCGGAAGCGACATGATGAGCGACGTGCTGGCCTATGTCAAGGATCAGGCAGTGTTGCTTACCGGCCTTGTAAATTCCCAGGTTATCAGAACGGCCGAAATGATGGACATGGTATGCATCGTATTTGTCCGCAGCAAGCGCCCCACCGAGGAGATGCTGGAGCTTGCCAGAGAAAGCGGAATCGTGGTCATGTGTACCAAAAAGCGGATGTATGAGGCTTGCGGAAAGCTTTATGCCGGAGGGCTTAAAAGCAGCAAGAGCAGCAGAGGGTGAGAAAATGTCTGATGTGATAAAGCTGCATTACGATGTTGACGGCGAAAATTTCACCTCGGCCGGCGAGGCTTCGGTAAATGTCAAAAAACAGCTTCGTCAGATGGGCTTTCCGCCCGACGTCATTCGCAGGGTGTCCATCGCCATGTATGAGGGTGAAATCAACATGGTCATTCACGCCGGCGGCGGGGTGGCCGATGTGGAGGTTTCCTCCGATAAAATCGAGATTGTGCTTTCCGACAGCGGTCCCGGCATAAAGGATGTCGACCTTGCCATGAAGGAGGGGTATTCCACCGCTCCCGACCACATAAGGTCGCTTGGATTCGGCGCCGGAATGGGACTTCCCAACATGAAGCGGTATACCGATTCCATGAAGATAGACTCCACCGTGGGGGTCGGTACAACCGTAACAATGGTTATCATTCCCTGAAAAATGAACGGCTTTTGAAATGAGGTGAGAGTAATGAATACATATCAGCACTCGGTCCTGCTTAACCCCGGAAAATGCAAGGGCTGCACCCATTGTTTAAAGCATTGCCCGACAGAGGCCATCCGCATAAGAGAAGGGCGTGCGGTTATAGACCCCTCCCGCTGTATCGACTGCGGAGAATGTATTCGCGTCTGTCCCTATAAGGCCAAGAAGGCGGTATATGACAAAATCAGCCAAATCGACCGTTTCAAGTGGAAAATAGCCCTTCCGGCTCCCACCCTTTACGGCCAGTTTGATAACCTCGACGACATTGATTATGTTTTGCAGGGTCTTATTGACTTTGGTTTTGACGAGGTTTATGAGGTGGCGAGAGCCGCCGAAATGGTTTCGGATTATACAAGGGAATACATGAAAAAAAGCGACCTAAAAAAGCCGGTCATAAGCTCGGCCTGCCCGGTGGCGGTGAGGCTTATAAGCCTCAGGTTTCCCTATCTGTGCGAGAATGTCATGAAGATGCTTCCGCCCATGGAAATTGCCGCCATGCTGGCCAAAAAAGAGGCGAGAGAGCGCCATTCCGAATTTTCCGATGAGGACATAGGCGTCTGCTTTATTTCTCCCTGTCCCGCCAAGGTCAGCTATGTCAAAAACCGGGGTGACAC
>CABMOR010000229.1 GCA_902388225.1 uncultured Oscillospiraceae bacterium
CCCTCCGACCGCCCGGTTTCGCCCCCTCTGGGGTAGCGAAGGACATAAAGCCTGTTTTCTCCCTTTACCGAAGCCTCAAGGTCGGCTTCAAGCTCGGCAAAATTTTTAGGACAGTAAATTACGGTATTCGGAAGGGTGGAAAAAAGTGCAATGTCCAAAAGCCCGTGGTGCATTTCTCCGTCCTCTCCCACAACGCCGGCTCTGTCCACGCAAACAACCGCCTTGAGATTTTGAACCGCAAGGTCATGTACAAGCTGGTCGTAGCCTCGCTGTAAAAAGGCGGAATATATGGCGACAACCGGAATACTTCCCCCTTTTGAAAGGCCGGAGGCAAAGGTCAGGGCATGCTGTTCGGCAATTCCCACATCAAAGAAGCGGTCGGGGAATTTTTTTGAAAATTCCGAAAGCCCCGTCCCGTCGCACATGGCGGCGGTTATGGCGCAGATGTCTTCATTTTGCTCGGCAAGACTGCACAGCTTTTCCCCAAACCTGGAGGAAAAGCTTTCTTTTGAAGGCTGACTTTCTCCGGTATTTATGTCCATGCCGGAAGAAACTCCGTGAAAGCTTCCGGGGGACTTTTCGGCAAAAGAAAAGCCCTTTCCCTTAAGGGTGCAGATGTGTATAAGGGCGGGGCGCTTCATGCGCTTTGCCACCTCAAAACAGTCCTCAAGGGTTTCGATGTTGTGACCGTCCACCGGGCCTATGTATGAAAACCCCATGTTTTCAAAAATGGTGCTGTTGTAAAAAAAGCTTTTGATTACCTTTTTCACCCGTCTGATAACCCGGGTGAGGGGCTGTCCCACAAGGGGAATCGCGCCCAGCGCCTTTTCCACCCCGGTTTTAAGGTTGAAATATGAGGGATGAGAGCGAAGGACGGCCAAATGCCTTGACAAGGCACCCACATTTTTGGAAATGGACATCTTGTTGTCGTTTAATACCACAATGAGCCGGGATTTGGTCTTTCCGGCATTGTTAAGTCCCTCAAAGGCAAGGCCTCCGGTCATGGCTCCGTCGCCTATAACCGCCACGGTATAGTCGTCTTTTCCCTTAAGGGCATTGCTCCTTGCAATTCCCAGAGCGGCCGAAATAGAGGTACTGCTGTGCCCCGAGACAAAGGCGTCGTGTTCGCTTTCCTCGGGACGGAGAAATCCCGAAAGCCCTCCCGACTTTCTGAGGGTGGTAAATTTCTCATACCGGCCGGTGAGCAGTTTGTGGGTGTAACACTGATGTCCCACATCGAAAACAATCCGGTCCTTGGGAGAACAAAATTTTCGGTGCAATGCCACGGTCAGCTCGACCGTCCCAAGATTTGAGGCCAGATGCCCGCCGTTTTTGGAGACGGTGTTTATCAGCTGTTCTCTTATTTCGGCGCAAAGGCCGTCAAGCTCGTTTTTATTCAGTTTTTTTACATCGTCGGGAGACTTTATTTTTTCCAGCATTTCCGCTCCCCTAACCGTTTAGAAAAAACATATGTATATTTATAAGTTTATCACACATTAAAGCTAAAATAAATACTATTTTTTGCGGTAAAGCAAATAATCGGCAAGACCTCTTAAAAACTCCCCGTTTTCCCCAAAGGGCGCAAGTGCCTCCTTGGCCTTTTCGGTCATCTCTTTTGCAAGCTCCATGGTCTTTTCCACACCCAAAAGGGTGACAAAGGTGGTTTTGTTGTTTTGCTCGTCGCTTCCGATTGGCTTGCCCAGCTCTTCCTCGGTGGAGGTCACGTCCAGCACGTCGTCAACCATCTGAAAGGCCGAACCGATACAGTCGGAATAAACCCTTGCGGCCTCGATTTTTTCCCCGTCGGCGCCGGCGGCATAGCATCCCATAAGGGAGGCGGTTATTATAAGCGCTCCCGTCTTGTGCTTTTGAATTTCGGTAAGCTCCTTTTGGGTCACCCGACGGGTTTCGGACATAAGATCCAGCACCTGGCCGGCGCACATTCCGTTACAGCCCGCACCCCTTGCAAGCTGGCAAGCGGCCTTTATAATATTATCCGGGCTGATTTTTTCTCGGTCGGCCGAAAGGGCGGGTTCAAAGGCGTAGGTTTGAAGAGCGTCGCCGGCAAGCAGCGCCGTATCCTCCGGAAAGGCTATATGACAGGACGGCTTTCCCCTTCGCATATCGTCGTCGTCCATGCAGGGAAGATCATCGTGGATAAGGGAATAGGCGTGTATCA
>CABMOR010000230.1 GCA_902388225.1 uncultured Oscillospiraceae bacterium
CCGGCTCATAACCGGTCGGTCCGGGGTTCGAGTCCCTGATGGCCCACCAAAAAAAAGGACTTTGCACAAGCAGGGTCCTTTTTTGTTTTTCTTTTAATGTAAATTAAATTCAGAGCAGAAGCCTTTAAATTAAAATTTCCCGAGCACCTGACTCCTGCTCCCTTTTTCACAGCTTTCCGACAGCATCATATACTGAACTGTGAAAGGAGGAAGCACCATGAAGCGAAACCGGCATTGTTTTCACCTTCCCATGGGTGATTACGGCCCCGACCCCTTTGTCACAAATATAGATAAGGCCACCCTACAAAACAGAAATTTTCGAACTGCTTTGTGGACAGGTCGACATTTACAGCTAACCTTGATGAGCATACCGACAGGCGGAGAAATCGGACTGGAGATACATCCCGAAACCGACCAATTTATCAGAATTGAAAGCGGCAACGGTATGGTTATGATGGGACCGGCCAAAAACCGTCTGAATTTTCAGCGACCTGTTTCAGACGGATATGCCGTTTTTGTTCCTGCAGGAACATGGCACAATATTATTAACACGGGAAACCGTCCGCTTAAAATTTACACTATATACGCCCCTCCCCATCACCCCCACGGCACCGTTCATGCCACAAAGGACATTGCCGACGCTCAAGAGCACTAAAAGTCAAACCGTGAGACAGATTTAAGCGCCTTTCGGTCATTTCAGTGGAAATATCCTCTGCTTTACCAAAGGCGGTCTGGTGATTAAAAATATGTGAAATCGCATAAATGCAAAAAACGCCGTTGATATCCAAGCCTTTCAGCCGGGATTTCAACGGCGTTTTCATATGTCAAAAGGCTGAAAAATGCAGCTTTTGCACGAGAAATAAACTGCAAAAAAAGAGCCTCAACCGCGCGTCTGCGTGTCGAGGGTCTCGACATGTCAATAGGTAGCAAAAAAGCGCCGCTTAAATGCAAGGTGAAAAGCTGTAAAAAAGAAGAAACCCCGAATACGCATTTGCGTACCGAGGCACTCGGTTGCCAAAGAGTAACCAAATGGAGAAGAACTGAGGTAAGACTAAGCAAAAGCAGTGTGCCGGCGCTGTTCAACAAATTTGAATTTGTTAATTGCCGATGATGTGTCTGATTTTTGTTGCATAATCATTACCGTAATTTATGGAAAATTCGCCGTGATACAATTTTGGTAACACATATAATGTACTCTGTGGCAAGATGTCGTGAATATCCTTTGCTGATTTTCGCATAGAGCGGCTTTCTTTTTCACCAACATATATATACACCTTTGCAGTACATTCTTTTATTGATTCTTTTAGAGAGTATATTGAGTTGGCTTGCAAAAACGCAATCATATCTTTTTTTGAAATAGCGCAAGTATCCCTGAAATAATGCGCGAATAAATCCGGTTTTATTTTTAGCGATTTAAATTGAAGATTGGAGAACCATTTATGCTTAATTAAGCCATAACAGCTACCAAATACCGGCTTAATCATAGAATACGTTAGCTTCGACGGTCTGACGAGCGCGCTTTCAACGACGGCATATTGGCAGATATCTTTCCGCTGAGATAAAATCTCCAACAGAATCTGTCCTCCTAAGGATAAACCGCCAATCATCAAAACCGAACCGCCACAGTGTTCGTCGATGTATTCAATAATCTCCTTGGCATTCTCCTCGATTGTTGTAAAATCCTTATCGCTTTCAGTGTGACCGTCCAAAATAGGCAAAACTATGTGATAATCGTATTGAAGCGAATTTCATATACGGCTTCCTCACGCACATGACGGTGTTGACAGTCGGTTGCACCCGATGATCGACAGGTGCAGATCCACTGGGCTGTTCCGTTTACAACCTGATGACGGAATGCTCTGCCGCATTCGGGGCAGCGTAGCTTTCCCGATAGCGTATACATCTTTCGTTTGCATTTCTCCGTCTGCCGTGAGTGCAGTAGATTCTGTGCCGCATGAAAGGTTTCTCGGCTGACAATGGGAGGATTGCTGTTCTCCACGTAGTACTTCGGGAGCTGTCCTTTGTTCCGTACCTTTCGGAATGGAAGGGTTTCAGTGGTGAACTTCTTTTGGAGGAGGGCATCTCCCATGTACCGTTCGTTGGTCAGTACATATTTAATGGTGCCGCTGTACCAGTGAG
>CABMOR010000231.1 GCA_902388225.1 uncultured Oscillospiraceae bacterium
TTCAGAGACAATTTTAACAACTTATTTTTAGGGCACAAAATTTAATATATCGCTCGACCGGAAGGACTCGAACCGGGGATAAGATAAATTCCCGATTCCAAGTCCGTTTTTTTATTCTTATCCAATCCTCTACCCCTCCACATGGACTCGAACTAAAGTTAAATATTTAAGACCGTAATTTCTTTATTACATATATAAAGAATTTGCGGTCTTTTTTTTATGCCTATATGCATGGTATTTCTTCCTTTCAACCTTGCAGACCGTACATAGTCGTATTTTTAACGGCGACGAAATATAGGAGGTAAATATTGTGAACTGCAAAGTAATTGCAATCGAAAATCAGAAAGGAGGCACCGGTAAATCCACTACGGCATTGAATCTCGGATTTGGGCTTCATAACGCAGGTAAAAAGGTTTTGCTTATCGACGCTGACCCGCAGGGGTGCGGGTGTCCTGTGGACACCTCTGCCAAGGGCAGAAGAACCGACCGAGCCGGCAGGCGAGACTCGTTGTCGATCAGTATCGGCATCAAGCAACCCGACGAGCTGGACATTTCCCTTGCAACGGTTATGGGGAATGTTATCGACAACAAACCTTTTGAAGATGATTTCGGTATCATACACTGCGACGAGGGCATTGACCTTATGCCCTGTAATGTGGAACTGTCCGGTATTGAAAGCTATCTGTTTACAGTGATGAGCCGAGAGTGCATTATAGACCGCATTTTTGAAAAGTTAGGTCTTGTCCCCGAAAATGTTGCCGATGTATATCCGGAAAAAGTACAAGAGAAGGACGCTCCCGAGCGTGCTTCAAAAGAAAAAAGCGAAGCGGATAAGTTTCTCGATGAGGTTATGGCAAAACCCAACCCCACAAGGGAGGAACCGCATACCGTAAACCCCACAGAGGCACGGACTGCGAAACAAAGTCAGTCCGTGCCTTCTTCAAAGAACAGTCCAGATTCAAAGGACCGTTCGGCGGATGAACGCACATTAGCGGAACGCCGTCCGTATGTGCGGAAGGAACTAAAGGAAATCCGCGAGGAAATGGACAGAGAGAAAAAACGAAAGGCAAATCCAAAAACAGCCCGAACAAAACCGCAGAGCACAAAGCTCTGCCAAAAAAGAAAAAAGCTAAGGAGAGATGATGTATGAATAATTATGATGATCTTTTTACCGCAAAGGGTGAGAAAAAGGAGTCTAAAACCGAGCACCCGTTTAACAAAGATGAATGGGCAGCAAAGAAACAGCAGGAACGTACCGAAGCATTTGAGATGCTTGACAATGCTACCGAGGAGGCGGTAGCAAATCCCGAAACCTTCCGCGACTATCTGCTCATCCAAAGCAGATTCGGAAAATACTCTGTCAGCAATGCCTTGCTTATTTCGTATCAGAATAACGAAGCAACCTATCTTGCCGACTTTGAAACATGGAAAGAAAAAGGCGTGTTTGTTCAGAAAGGCGAGCATATACAAATCCTGCTTGAAAGCAAAGAATATGTTGAGTTTTTAGTTGGACGAAACGGAGAATTTGATCAACTTGTTTCTTCAACAGTTCGCCGTGTCAAGAGGAATTATCGTGACGACAATAGCGCACTTGTTCTTGTGCTTCCTTATCTGTCGGCTGAGTATGAAAAGCATGAAGAAGCCTTTCAAGAGTATTACGACGAAGTGGAGATATGCCAAAGTTCCTCGGCGGCGCATTTCAAAGCCGCAATGCAACTTCGCAATCGAGAGATGGTTGACCGTTCCGATTTGGTTGTCTGCTACATTGAACATAACAGTGGCGGTGCCTTTCAGACCGTGCAGTATGCAAAAAAGAAAAACAAAGAGATCGTTAATCTTTCAGACCAATAACGGACGATTTGCCAGTTTGCTTCTACATTAAAAAAGCAGGGTAGAAAAATTCAAAATTATGTGCTATAATTATTATGTATATTTATGTCCAGATACAAAAATGCCGGACAAAATAAGAATTTTGCAAAGGGATATCCCTTTGTTGGTTACCGTGTAACCAACAAACAACCCCTGTCAGTATGAATTTTCGGAAAGGAGCGGAGGAAAGTGAAAGCCAAAAGCAATAAAACCGTTTGGATTACTGTGGCTGCCGTCCTTGTGA
>CABMOR010000232.1 GCA_902388225.1 uncultured Oscillospiraceae bacterium
GATGGCCGTTCACGTGCCCCTTTCGGCCGAGGCGCAGGCCGAGGCAAGACTGCTCATGCTTGCCGCCAACAACCTGCTCAAGCCCTCCGACGGAAAGCCGGTCTGCGTACCTACCCAGGACATGGTGCTGGGTTCCTACTATCTGACCCTCGTTAAACCCGAGGAAAAGGGAACCGGAAAGGTTTTCCGTGACCGTGATGAGGCCATGATGGCATATGACGACGGCGCCGTTGAGCTTCACGCTCCCATAAAGGTGCGCTATTTCGGCAAAAACGCCAATGGAGAGAGCATTTCCCGCCTTGTGGACACCACCGTGGGCTATATAATATTCAACGATTCCATTCCCCAGGATCTTGGCTTTGTCGACCGAACAAAGGAAGGCCACGAGCTGGATTTGGAAATCAGCTTTAAGTTTGACGGGCAGGGAAATCCCGTTGCCAACAAGATAAGCAAGGGAATGCTGGGCAAGATAATCGACCGATGCATAAAGGTGCACGGCACCACCGTCACTTCACAGGTGCTGGATAAAATCAAGGCCACCGGTTACCATTATTCCACCATAGGCTCAATAACCGTCGCCGTCTGCGACGCCCTTATTCCTCCCGCCAAGAAACAGCTTATTGCCGACGCCGAGGAAAACATCGACATTATCTCCAAGAACTTTAAGCGGGGTCTCATAAGCGACGACGAACGCCACCGTCTTGTCATCGAAATTTGGGATAAGACCACCAACGATGTCATGACCGCCCTTAAAGACAACCTTGACGAATACAACCCCATTTATATGATGGCCGATTCGGGCGCCCGAGGCTCCATGAACCAGATTCGTCAGCTTGCGGGTATGCGAGGACTTATCGCAAACACCTCCGGCCGAACCATCGAAACCCCCATCCGAGCCAACTACCGTGAAGGCCTTAACATTCTCGAATACTTCATCTCCTCCCGAGGCGCCCGAAAGGGTCTGGCCGACACGGCTCTTCGTACCGCCGACTCGGGTTACCTGACCAGACGGCTTGTGGACGTTTCCCAGGATGTTATCATCCGTGAGGACGACTGCGGAGCAAAGGTCGGTATCGAGGTATATGACATCAAGGAAGGCAAGAATGTTATCGAGCCGCTGTCCGAGCGTCTGGTGGGAAGATACCTTATCGAGGATCTCTATGACAAGGACGGCAACCTGCTTATGGACAATCAGCACATGATGACCGACGAGGACGCCGACCGAATTGTCAAGGCCGGAATCGAAAGGGTAAAAATCCGTTCGGTGCTCAACTGCCGAGCAAAACACGGCGTCTGCAAGAAGTGCTACGGCGCCAACCTTGCCAACGGCAAGCAGGTATCCACCGGTGAGGCTGTCGGTATCGTCGCCGCCCAGTCCATAGGCGAGCCGGGTACCCAGCTTACCATGCGTACCTTCCATACCGGCGGTATCGCCAGCGCCGAGGACATTACCCAGGG
The DNA here is from genome assembly GCA_902388225.1 of uncultured Oscillospiraceae bacterium. GTDB lineage: Bacteria > Bacillota > Clostridia > Oscillospirales > Acutalibacteraceae > UMGS1484. The sequence continues at coordinate 1,459 of CABMOR010000232.1, forward strand.
TCTTCCCCGTGTTGAGGAGCTCTTTGAGGCCAGAAAGCCCAAGCGCACCGGTATCATAAGCGAAATTTCCGGAACCGTCCGTATTCAGGACGTCAAGAGAAACCGGGAGGTGGTCGTGACCGATGAAAAGACTCCCGACGAGCGCAAATACACCATTCCCTACGGTTACCGAATCATCGTAAACGAGGGCGACTTTATCGAAAAGGGAACCCCCATTACCGAGGGTGTTCTCAATCCCCACGACGTGTTGGCCGTAAACGGCGTCGAGGCCGTTCAGGACTATATCATAGCCCAGGTTCAAAGCGTTTACCGTCTCCAGGGCGTTGACATCAACGACAAGCACATCGAGGTCATCGTCCGTCAGATGATGAAAAAGCTGAGGGTTACCGACGCCGGAGACACCGACCTGCTTGCAGGGGTGCTGACCGAGCGCAACAAGGTCTACATCGCCAATGACGAAATCAGAGAGCGAAACGAAAACGGCGAGAAAAACGCCATGGGCGAGCCTTTAAGAGAGGCCGAGTATGAACCGGTGCTTCTGGGAATCTGTAAGGCCGCTCTGGCTTCCGACTCCTTCCTGTCGGCCGCCTCCTTCCAGGAGACCACCAAGGTGCTCACCGACGCCGCCATCAAGGGCAAGATTGACCATCTGGTA
>CABMOR010000233.1 GCA_902388225.1 uncultured Oscillospiraceae bacterium
CAACATCAACAATGTCGAAACCTTTGCAAATGTACCCTGGATAATTGCAAACGGGGGCGAAAAATTTGCGGCCATGGGAACCGAAACCAGCAAAGGCACAAAGGTTTTTGCCCTGACCGGAAAGATAAATCGGGGCGGTCTTGTGGAAATTCCCATGGGAAAGACTCTGCGTGACGTCATTTTCGGAATAGGCGGCGGAATCAGAGACGGCGGAGAATTTAAGGCCGTTCAGATGGGAGGCCCGTCCGGGGGATGTATTCCAAAGGAATTGCTTGATACGGTCATCGACTATAAGGCTCTGTCCGAGACCGGCGCCATTATGGGCTCGGGCGGAATGGTTGTCATGGACCAAACCACCTGCATGGTGGGAATGGCTAAATTCTTTCTTGACTTTACGGCCAAGGAGTCATGCGGTAAATGTATTCACTGCCGGCTTGGCACAAGACGGATGCTGGATGTGCTTACTCGCATTGTGAACGGCAACGGAAGGCCGGGTGATGTGGAGCTGCTTGAAGAGCTGTGCTATGCAGTTAAGGACGGCGCCCTTTGCGGTCTCGGGCAGACCGCTCCAAACCCCGTGCTTACCACCATAAAATATTTCAGAAACGAATATGAAGCCCACATAAATGACAAAAAATGTCCCGCCAGAGAATGTGCCGAGCTTATCACCTATCACATCGACAGTGACAAATGCCGAGGCTGTTCTCTTTGCGCGAAAAAATGTCCCGTAAACGCCATTTCGGGACAGCTTAAAAACCCCTATAAAATTGATGCTAAACTTTGTATTAAGTGCGGAAACTGCCTGACCGGCTGCCGTTTCGGCGCGGTATATGCAGAATGACCGGAGGTGAGAAAAATGGAAAAAATCAATATTACTATCGACGGAAAAAATCTCACTGCCGAACAAGGTCAGACAATTTTGGAGGCCGCAACTGCGGCCGGAATTGAAATTCCTACCCTTTGCCACAATGAGACTGTCAAGGTTTACGGAGCCTGCGGACTGTGCGTGGTTGAGGCCGAGGGAATTCCCAAGCTTCTCCGTTCCTGCTCGGCAAAGGTGTCCGACGGAATGGTAATTCACACCCATTCAAAGCGCGTCGACCAGTCAAGAAAAATAGCCCTTGAGCTCATTATGAGCGACCATGAAGGCGACTGTGTGGGTCCCTGCTCGCTAAACTGTCCCGCCCACACCGACTGTCAGGAATATGTTAAACAAATAGCTCTTGGCAATGACAAAAAGGCGGTTGAGGTCATCAAGGAAAAAATCCCTCTTCCCCGTTCAATCGGACGGGTATGTCCACACCCCTGCGAAACTGCATGCCGCAGAAAGAATGTGGAACAGCCCATTTCCATCTGCTCGCTCAAGGCCTTTGCCGCCGATGCTGACAGCAAATCCGAACAGCCCTTCCTTCCCGAGGTATGCGCAAAAACCGGCAAGACGGTGGGTATTGCGGGAGGGGGGCCCGCAGGACTTACCGCCGCATATTTTCTTGCGCTTAAAGGTCATAAGGTGACCGTGCTTGACATGATGCCCCAAATGGGCGGCATGCTTCGCTACGGTATTCCCGAATACCGTCTGCCGAAAAAGGTTCTCGATGAGGAACTTGCCGACATAAAAGCACTTGGAGTTGAGTTTAAAAACAACTTTAAAATCGGAAGAGACGCAAGCTTTGAGGATATAAAATCCCGTTACGACTCGGTCATAGTGGCGATAGGTGCCTGGAAAAGCATGGGGCTTAGCTGTGACGGAGCCGACCTTGAGGGTGTTTACGGCGGAATTGATTTTCTCGAGGCAGTTGCTCTTAATAATCCGCCGAGTCTTGGTAAAAGCGTCGCAATTGTCGGCGGCGGAAACACCGCCATGGACGCCTGCCGCACGGCCGTTCGTCTCGGCGCTCAAAATGTATATGTAATCTATCGCCGCACCCGTGCCGAAATGCCTGCCGAGGACATAGAAATCGAGGAGGCCATGGAGGAGGGCGTTGAGTTTAAATTTCTTACCAATCCCCATGTCATCCTGGGTGAAAACGGCCATGTTACCGGTCTGAAGCTCCAGGTTATGGAGCTTGGAGAGCCGGACGAAAGCGGACGACGCTCCCCGGTTGCC
>CABMOR010000234.1 GCA_902388225.1 uncultured Oscillospiraceae bacterium
TCTGCCGCAGATTTCGTGTACCTTGCCGGCCTCAAGAGGAGAGCAGACCACCCCGTCAAGTCCGGCATGGGCGGCGGTTTGAGCATAGTGCATAACCACCCGGTCTATGGGCTCTTTTATAAGCAAATCCCGCTCCATGGTTTGCTGGTCGGTGGAGGTGAGCTGGGTTACGGCGATAAGTATGGGACGGCTGCCGTCGTCCCGAGTCAGGCCCTCCAGCGCCGCCGTCATCATGGATACGGCTCCGGCGGCATGAAGATTGCACATATCAACATCCAGACGGGACAGCACCCGCATGGCTTTTTTGACGGTATTCGGTATGTCGTGGAGCTTTAAATCAAGAAAAATCCTGTGCCCCCGGCTTTTAATTTTCCTAACTATCTCCGGACCCTCGGCATAAAAAAGTTCCATTCCTATCTTGACAAAGGGTTTTTTCCCCTTAAAAAGGTCAAGAAATTCAAATGTCTCCTTGGCCGACGGAAAATCACATGCAACAATTACGTCTCTACCCAATGCTGACACCTCCGATTATGTCGCTCAGCGAAGTTATATTATATTTTTCCATTACCCCCGGCAAATCGTTTATTATATCTCTGCAGGTATAGGGATTTACAAGATTTTGCGCCCCGACCCCCACCGCAGTGGCGCCGGCCAGCATCATTTCGATAACATCCTCGGCCGAGGAAACTCCGCCTATACCGATTACCGGGATTTTAACCGCCTTGGCGGTCTGCCAAACCATTCTGAGGGCCAGGGGGAAAACCGCCGGACCCGACATTCCTCCGGTGACGTTTCTGATTATGGGTTTTTTGGTTTTCAAATCTATTCTCATTCCCATGGGGGTATTGATCAGACTGACCCCGTCGGCTCCTCCCGCCTCACAGCTTTTTGCGATTTCGGCAATGTCGGTGACATTGGGGGATAGCTTCATGATTATCGGCTTTGAGGTCACCTTTTTTACCGCCGCCGTCACCTTTTCGGCCGATGAAGGGCAGGTTCCGAAGGACATTCCGCCTCCGTGAATGTTGGGACAGCTTATATTTATTTCGAGAAAATCCACCTGCTCGCATTTGTCAAGCCTTTGGGCAACATAAACGTATTCCTCAAGGGAAAAGCCGCTGATATTTGCCATAACTCCCTTGGAAAAAACCTTTTTGAGCTTTGGAAGCTCCTCCGAAATGACCTTGTCCACCCCGGGATTCTGCAGCCCCACGGCATTAAGCACGCAGGAGGGACATTCGGCCGTTCTGGGGGTGGGATTGCCGAAACGGGGTTCCTTTGTGGTTCCCTTGAAAGAAAAAGTTCCAAGACAGTTGATGTCGTAAAGCTCGGCAAATTCATACCCGTATCCGAAGGTTCCGCTGGCGGGAATTATGGGATTGTCGAGGGTTTTTCCGCAAAGATTCACCTTAAGATCTACCATATTATCTCCTCCCTGAAAAGCACCGGGCCTTCTCTGCAAATTCTTTTGTTTCCGGTCAGGGTCTTGCAGGTACAGCCCATGCAGGCTCCGAAGCCGCAGCCCATTCGTTCTTCAAAGCTGAACTGCCCCGAAGTGTTTACCGCCTTTTCTATGGCGCGGAACATGGGTTCGGGACCGCAGGTAAAGAAATAGTCATAATCCACATCGGCCAAAGCGTCGGTCACAAAGCCCTTTATACCGTAGCTTCCGTCGGCCGTAGCCACAAGCACCCGGTGGGCGACCTCCTTAAATCCTTGCTCAAAAAATATTTCTTTTTCCGAGTTAAAGCCAAGTACAACCGTCACCCTTTTGCCCTCTTTTTTCAACAGCTTTGCAAGCTTATAAAGGGGCGGAATGCCCACCCCTCCGCCGATAAGCACCGGTTTTTCGGTCTTGACGGTAAGGTCATATCCGTTTCCAAGCCCGGTCAGAAGGTCAAGCTTTTCGCCCGGCTTCATGTCGCTCATTTGCTCGGTCCCCTTGCCCACGACTTTATAGATGATGAGCAGCTCTCCCTCGTCATAATCACACACCGAAATGGGACGGCGGAGAAAACGGCCGGCCAGCTTTATATTCACAAACTGACCCGCTCCCTTTATGTCCGATGTGTCTCCGGACAGCCTCATTTTATACACCTTTTG
>CABMOR010000235.1 GCA_902388225.1 uncultured Oscillospiraceae bacterium
ACAGATTCATCCTTTAACTGCCCGGGATACATAGTAATTGCCGGCACCAGATACAACTGTCACCAGGTTTCGGGGCACGGAGCGCAAAATTTTATAAACATATTTGAAAACTCCTGCAACCCGGCCTTTATCGAAATAGGTCAGCGCCTTGGCTCGACCCTTTTCTACAATTACTTCAAGGCGTTCGGATTTACACAAAAGACCGGCATTGACCTGCCGGGAGAAACCACCGGTGTTTATTATACTGCCGATCAGATGGGACCGGTTGAGCTGGCTTCCGAATCCTTTGGTCAGACCTTCAGAATTACCCCCATGCAGATGATAACCGCGGTGGCTGCTGTGGCAAACGGAGGCTACTATGTGAAACCTCATATTGTCAAGGAACTGCTTGACAATAACGGCAATGTAATAAAGAGTTTTTCTATCGAAAGACAGCGCCAGGTTATTTCCGATGAAACTTCTCAGATTATTTGCCGGTGCATGAATTCGGTTGTGGAAAACGGCTCGGGAAAAAATGCCTATGTGGCCGGTTACCGTATGTGCGGAAAAACCGGAACCTCTCAGAAAATCGATAAGGTAGACGAATCGGGCTCGATGCTTTATGTATCCTCCTTTTGCGGATTTGCTCCGGCCGATGACCCGGAATATGCCATCATCGTCATTGTGGATGAACCCCGTGCCGGCGCATATTACGGAAGCGTCGTTTCGGCTCCGGTGGCCGCTTCGATTATGGGAGATATTCTTCCTTATCTCGGTGTAGAAGCAAAATATACCGACGATGAGTTTAACAGCATGACCAAGGTTGTTCCGAATACCGTCGGAATGACCCCGGAACAGGCTAAAAATGCCCTTTCGGCCGTGGGATTTTCCTATACCGTTAAGGGCAACGGCGAGACGGTTCTCCGTCAGACACCCGACGCCGGCACAAACAGTCCTTCGGGAGGAACGGTTGTTCTTTATACCACCGAAGAGGGGGGAGAGAGCAATGTCACCGTCCCGGATTTTAACGGAATGTCTGTCGACGAGGTCCAGAGCACCGCAAACAATGCCGGGCTGACCGTAAACCTCTACGGAATAAAAGAGGGAGAAAAAAGCGGAGCTCAATGTTACAAGCAGAGTATTGATGCCGGAGCATCGGTAGAATACGGCTCGGTTATAACGGTTTATTTCCGTTATTCCGATGCGGTAGAATAGGTTAAGGAGATTTTTTATGAAACTCAAAGAACTTTTGGCCGAGGCCGAAAACACAAAATTTGCGGATATTGAAATTTCAAATGTAAAAAAAGACTCCCGAAAGGTGGATAAAAACGACGCCTTCGTGTGTATAAACGGCGTAACTGCCGACGGACATCGGTTTGCAAAGAGTGCAGTGGAAAACGGTGCCGCAGTTGTTATTTGCGAACGTGATTTAGGCCTTGAAAATCAGCTTGTTGTCGATGATACCAGAAGGGCATATGCCCTTATGTGCGCCGCATTTTTCGGAAATCCGGCGAAAAAACTGAAAATAGTCGGTGTTACCGGCACCAACGGAAAGACAACCACCTGTATCGTTCTTAAATCAATACTTGAGCATTTCGGTCACAAGGTGGGACTTATCGGAACGGTTCAGAACATGATAGGGGACGAAATTCTCCCCGCCAAAAACACCACCCCCGATTCTTATGAGCTGCACTCGCTTTTTTCGCTTATGCTTTCGTCCGACTGCGATTATGTGGTAATGGAGGTCTCCTCCCATGCAATTGACATGAAAAGGGTCTACGGTCTTACTTATGCCGCCTGCGTCTTTACTAATTTGACACAGGATCACCTTGATTATCACAAAACCATGGAAAACTATCTGAATGTCAAGAAAAGTATTTTCAGCCTTTGCGATATTGCGGTGGTCAATGCCGACGATAAATATGCCAAAGATATTATCGAGGCCTGCGACTGCGATGTTGTGACCTATTCCATAAAAAATTCCGAAAGCACCTTTGTTGCCCAGAATATCTGTCACAGGGTTGACGGGGTTGATTTTGAAGTTAAGGGCGACGGAGTTATCGGAAGGGTCAGGTTTAAGACCCCCGGAGAGTTTTCGGTTTATAAC
>CABMOR010000236.1 GCA_902388225.1 uncultured Oscillospiraceae bacterium
AAAAGCCACAACATCGCCCCCCTTCGTGTAATGACAGATATATTCGGCGGTGCCCCTTATTCAAAGCTTTTTACGGTTGTCAGAGAAAAAATGAGCCTTTGCTATTACTGCGCCGCCCGCCTTTACTCGGTAAAGGGAATTGTGTGCGTTGACAGCGGAATTGAGATTGAAAATCTAAAGGCCGCCGAAAAGGGTATTACAGACCAGCTTGAACTGATTCAAAAAGGTGAATTTGACGAGGAGATTATAAACGCCTCAAAAATCGGCCTTTCGGACGCCGTCCGCTCGGTTGAGGACACAAGCGGCGGCATTGAAAACTGGTATGTTATGCGCCTGCTTGACAAACAGCTAACGACACCGGCCGAATTCATCCGCGACATAAACGCTGTTACCAAAGAGGACATTATAAATGCCGCAAAGGGTGTTAGACTTGATACGGTCTATGTTCTCAAGGGAAAGGAAGGCGAAAACTAATGGAAAAACAGGTTTTTGAAAATACAAAAATCGGTGAAAAATACACCCTTGCCGCCCATAAAAGCGGGCTTAAAATTTATGTGTGCGAAAAAAAGGACTTTCAAGGTGCATATGCCGTTTTCGGCACAAAATACGGCTCTATTGACAATGCCTTCAGACTTAAAGGAGAGCAAAGCTGGACCGAGGTCCCCGAGGGAATAGCCCATTATCTTGAGCACAAGCTTTTTGAAAGCGAGGACGGTGACGCCTTTACCCGTTATTCCAAAACCGGCGCTTCCGCCAATGCCTATACCTCTTATGACCGAACCTGCTATCTTTTTTCCTGCACCGACAAATTCTTTGACTCTTTTGACATTCTGCTCGACTTTGTTCAGCATCCCTATTTTACCGAAGAAACGGTGCGAAAGGAGCAGGGCATAATCGGTCAGGAAATCAGCATGTATGACGACTCCCCTTCCTGGGTTTTGCTTCTTAATCTCTTCACCGTAATGTATAAAAATAATCCTGTCAGGATAAATATTGCCGGAACGGCTCAAACCATTTCAAGGATAAATGCCGATCTGCTTTATAAATGCTATGACACCTTCTATAACCTTAACAACATGTTCATTACCGTTTGCGGAAATGTCGACACCGACCGGGTTCTTACGGCGGTGGAAAAAGGACTTCGCAAAATGGAGAAAAAGGAAATCGAAGAAAAGCCCTATGACGAACCCAAAGAGGTTGTGGCGCCCTATATTTCCCAGCAGATGCCGGTTGCTCTTCCCCTTTTCGCTCTTGGATTTAAGCAGGACTGTGTTGGATACTGCTCGGTAAAGGAGCGGGTTGAAACCGAAATGCTCCTTGAAATAATCATGGGACCCCAAACCGATTTTTATAATGACCTTATGAACGACGGCCTTATAAACAAGGAATTTTCGGCCTCATATTTTGAAGGACGCAATTTCGCATCAATTCTTTTCAGCGGCGAAAGCAAGGACCCTTCGGCCGTTTCCCAAAGGATTAAGGACCGCATAAAAGAGGTTATTGACAGCGGAATTGACCCGGAAAATTTCGAGCTTGTAAGACGTCAGTTTTACGGAAACTATGTCATGAATTTCAACAATGTGGAAATCGTGGGCGATATGCTGACCAACTGTGCCTGCTCAGGGAGCGGTCTTTTTGACGAAGCCGAAATATATGAAAACATGACTGTAGAAGACCTTAACAGCCGCATAAAAACTTCCTTTGATTTTGACCGTCTTTGCATGTCGGTTGTCGAACCCATAAAAAGCGAGGTGTAGAAATGGATACTGTTATGACCGGGACAATTTTCGGAATAGAATTTTCGTTTTCCCGCGTTGCCTTTGAAATCGGCGGGTTTCAGATTTACTGGTACGGAATTCTCATTGCCATGGGTTTTCTGCTTGCCATAATATACGCCTTTCGCCGTGCTTCATATTTCGGCATAAAGCAGGATCCGATGATCGATGTAATTCTTGTGGGATCGGTGTGCGCTATTATATGCGCCAGAGCCTATTATGTGCTGACCTCCCTTGACAGCTACCATTCCTTTAAGGAGGCCATAAGCATACATGACGGCGGGCTTGCTATATACGGAGCCATAAT
>CABMOR010000237.1 GCA_902388225.1 uncultured Oscillospiraceae bacterium
GGTCATCGTCAGCCCTACACCAAGGTTGAAATCGTTTCCATTAACGGCGTTAAATAATGACCACCGCAATTTTGCTGAGAGATAAGGAGCTGTATAAAGGCTTTGTCATGAGCGGCCACGCGGGGCACGGCCTTGAAGGCAACGATATCGTCTGCGCTGCGCTGTCCTCGGCTGCCTACCTTGCGGCCAACATCCTGTCTCTTGACGGTGAAAACTCAAAAATAAATATAACCCAAGGCGGAATACAGGTTTTTGTCAAAAGCCCCGACGGGCAGAGCCAAAAGGTGCTCACCGCTCTGGAATTCCAGCTTGCCGACATTATGCGGCAGTATCCGGAAAATTTCCGTCTTTGCAAATTGACTTTAACAGGAGGAAAAAATAATGTTTAACGTAAATATTCAGCTTTTCGCTCATAAAAAGGGCGTTGGTTCTACCAAAAACGGACGTGACTCCGAGTCCAAGCGTCTCGGTCTCAAAAAAGGCGACGGCCAGTTTGTTACCGCCGGTAACATCCTCATCCGTCAAAGAGGTACACACATTCATCCCGGAGAGAATGTCGGCCGTGGTTCTGACGATACCCTTTTTGCTCTGATCGACGGAAAGGTGAAGTTCGAGCGAGTTGGCCGCGACCGCAAGCGTGTCAGCGTTTACGCTGTTGAACAGTAATCTTTTTTGATAAGAATTTAAGGGCAAACTGTTAATGGTTTTGCCCTTTTATTTATGTCTGAAAGGTAAATTCAAATGTTTATTGATATTGCAAAAATTAAGATTCGCGCCGGCGACGGAGGCAACGGAGCCGTATCCTTCCGGCGGGAAAAATATGTTGCGGCCGGGGGACCCGACGGAGGTGACGGCGGAAGGGGCGGAAACATTGTTTTCCTTCCCGACGACAATCTATCAACTCTGGCTGATTTCCGTTATAAAAGAAAATATACGGCCGAAAACGGACAGCCCGGCGGCGGAAACCGCTGTTTCGGCAAAAACGGCGCCGACCTTATAATCCGTGTCCCCAGAGGAACCCTCGTAAAGGATGTTCAAAGCGGAAGACTGATTGCCGACATTTCGGACGATAAACCGGCGGTTGTGGCCAGAGGCGGCCGGGGAGGCTGGGGAAACAGCCATTTTGCCACCCCCACAAGACAGGCTCCCCGATTTGCCAAAAGCGGAGTGCCCGGTGAGGAAATGGAGGTGCAGCTCGAGCTGAAGCTGCTTGCCGACGTGGGGCTTATTGGATTTCCCAATGTGGGAAAGTCCACCCTCGTATCGGTCGTCAGCGAGGCCAAGCCGAAAATTGCCAACTACCATTTCACCACCCTTACTCCCGTGTTGGGAGTGGTCCGCATAGGAGAGGGAAGCTCTTTTGTAATGGCCGACATTCCCGGACTTATCGAAGGAGCCGGCCGGGGAGTCGGACTCGGCCACGAATTTTTGCGGCATGTGGAACGCTGCCGCATGCTTCTCCACATTGTTGACATTTCCGGCAGCGAGGGCAGAGACCCAATAGAGGATTTTGAAGCCATAAACCGTGAACTTGCGGTTTTCAGCGAGGAGCTTGCAAGTCGTCCTCAGATTGTGGCCGGGAATAAGTGTGACCTTGCGTCTCCCGAGCAAATCGAGAGATTTAGATCGTATGTTGAGCAAAAAGGGTATGAGTTTTTTGAGCTCACCGCCCCTATTTGCGAAGGAACCAAGGAAATAGTCAACCGCATCGCGGCCATGCTTTCCTCGCTTCCTCCGGTCATTCGGTTTGAGCCCGATCCCGAGCCCGATCCCGAAACGACCCGCAACCGATTTACAGTCTATAAGGAAGGAGAGATCTATGTGGTCGATGCTCCCTGGCTTGAAAAGATTATGTCGACTATAAATCCCGAGGACTATGAATCCCTCCAGTATTTCGAGCGTGTGCTTAGAGAAAGCGGCATAATCGACGAGCTTAAAAACATGGGAGTCGAGGACGGAGACACCGTGTCAATACACGGGGTTGAGTTTGATTTTGTGACCTGATATTTGAGGAGAAAATATGAGACTTTTAGAGGAAGGCTGAAATCCCGA
>CABMOR010000238.1 GCA_902388225.1 uncultured Oscillospiraceae bacterium
TACCGCACAAGGGTCCGGGGGGAAGTCCTTCGGACTTATATGTGTTATATTTGTCGGAATTGTGCCCGTATGTCATGGTTGGATCGGACTGCAAATATCTTCCGCCCTCATCCCATTTTTCAAGTCGGTTATAAAACACCTGAGCAACCTTTTTCATGTCGCCGGCTTTGGCATCTCCTGCCTCAAGCTGAACAACCGACGCAAGGGTTAGAATTTCATGAACGGTATATCCTTTGTCGGCGGCCCTTTTTTGAAGCTCGGGAGTGAAATTCTCGGCAAGGGTATCAATCATTTTTTGTACCACATCGTGAGGGTCGTCGTTCTTGTAGAATTTATAGGTCTCGGGGAAAAGATATCCCTCAAGCTGATAGTAAATGTCCCGGTCATCAGGTATACTGTCGAGAATTCCGTTTGTCGAAGTAAAGGCCGAGGCCCCTTTTTCAACCTCTTTTATAAAAGATGCCGCCTTACAAATGCCCTTCTTTTCAAGGGCTTCTCCGATTTCTTCAACGGTTGACCCCGGACGGACGGTAACCGATATATCCTCGGCATGAACCGAAGTTTCCTCAAGCACATATATGATTTTGTCATAGCTCATGCTCTTGGTAAACATATGTTTTCCGTAGTTTATATTTGGGTTTTTCCCGGTTAACTTAAGATAAATTTGGAAGATCTTGGCGTTGCAAATAATGCCTTTTTCGGCCAGTTCCTCATAAACCGTTATGCTGGGGGTTCCCTCCTCGATGGTTATATATATTTCGGTTTCGCTGTCAGCGCCCTTAAAAACCTCTTTTCCGATACCGGTAACATCAGAAATAAGGAAAAGAATAAGTCCGGCAATAACAACCGAAATAACCGCAATAACGGTACCGCGAATAACTCCTCCGGCCACTCCCCTATGTTTTTTGGCGGATTTTTCGGGGCGGTTTTTTGAAGGTTTTTTTTCATAAGATGACTGCTCGGCAAAAGGGGCGGAAATATCATCTGACTCCGGCCTTTTATCCTTTTGCTCGTCTATTCCCTTTTTTACGGCGTCGTTTCTCTTTAACTCGTCAAAAAGACTTCCCTTTATCTCGGTTGTTCCCACCGGCAATACCGCCGGGCTTTGGTCTGATATACCGGAAGAATTTTTCTCGGCCTTAGCAGATTCACTTTCGGCTTCGATACTTTTTAAAATATCTTCAACCGAAAAATCGCCGAAAGCATCACCGTTTTTCTTGTTTTCGTCCATTAAATTTCCCTCCGATTTATCTTTATTATTCCGTTCTCTGTCAACAAATAATCGACCGCCTCATCATGGGCTTTTGATTGTATTTTTTCAACTATTGTTTGGTTATAGCAAAGTCCAAGAGAAACGCCTTTAAAATTGCAAAGAAAGCGATCATAATAACCTCCGCCGTATCCCACGCGGTATCCGTCAGAGTCAAAGCAATATCCCGGTACAATACAAACCGCTTTCTTTTCTCCTTCGTAAGTCTGTACGACATTTTCCCTCGGCTCGGGAATCCCGAAATTTCCAACTGTCAGATCGTCAAAGGAATCAATGTATATAAACTCCATTTTCCCGCCTTTAAAGGTTCTCGGAACGGCCAGACGCTTATTGTCAAAAAGGGCGGCGGACATAATCCTTCTTGTGTCCGCTTCCTTGTCAACCGAAACATAGGTCAAAATTATATCGCAATTTTTATAAAGCTCGCTTTGAAAAAAATGTTTAAAAATCTGTTCATCCCACAAATTCTTTTGTTTATCACCGTATTCTTTTCTTTTGAGTGAAAAATATTTTCTCAGAGCGGTTTTTTCACTTAAATCTTCCATACGACATCGGACAAAACATTTTGAGCCACAGCTTCGCCCTTAAAATATTCAATTATCTTGGCGGCAAACTGGGTGGCACATCCGGCGCTCATACCTGTAATATAATTTTTCGCACAGCAAACCGGGCGCTGCTTGCGGATATTTGCTCCATAGCATTCGCCCTCCACTCCAGGATAGCATGTGGCATCAAGTCCATAAAGCAGATTCTTGTGTCCGAGAATAGAAGGAGCGG
>CABMOR010000239.1 GCA_902388225.1 uncultured Oscillospiraceae bacterium
GAGCCCTCGGGTACGGCCGGAGCTCCGATTATGGATATTCTCGAAAAGAAGGAGCTTTGCGGATGTGTAGTGACGGTCACCCGTTATTTCGGCGGCATTCTTCTGGGAACCGGAGGACTTGTCAGAGCATATTCGGCGGCGGCGGCAAAGGCCGTGGAAGGCTGTAATCCTCAAAAAAAGGTTCTCAGGACCAAGGTGGGCATAAAATGCGGATATAACCTTTATAACCGACTTCCCGGTCTGCTGTCTAAATACAGCGGCAGAATACTCTCTTCGGAGTTTTCCGAAAGTGTAATTTTGCAGATTTCCCTTTCTCCGGGCAGTGTAAAATCCTTCAGTGACCGGATAACCGAACTCTCCGCCGGAGAAACATTTATTGAAAATTTCGGAGATTTTTATGAAAGCGACATTTATTAACACAAAAAGATGTGATTTTTTTGTGTTTTGGTATCTTTTCGCCTTGACAAAGACTGGAGATTAGAGTATCATTGAAATTAAAGAAAAGGAGGAAGACAACCAATGAAAAAATTAATTTCGGCATTAGTTGCCGCTGCAGTTATCGTTTCGGCTTGTATTGTCCCGGCGTCTGCAGCGTCTGATATCGAATATCCCGACAATTTCCAGCTTACCAGCTTTGACACCGGCGTTGGCGACGGTGCAAACGACCAGTGGGGTACCCTCTCGGGCGGAGACAACGGAAAATACGCCAACGGAACCAACATGTTTACCGAGGGAACCAGATCCAGCGGTATTTACACTTCCAACATGGACCATATCTCCCTCTTCCACAATTTTGTGTGGAATGAGGACGGTGCTCTTATCAAACTCGAGCCCCTGAGTAATGTCGGCAAGGAAGGACTTGACATAATCGGCCAGGGATACAAGTATATCGAGTTTGACGTTGCCTCCATGTACGACGTGTTTGTCGGCAATTTTGCCTTCTGTCTCTGCGGAAGCACCGATGCGTGGCACGGCTATGATGCCAACCGTTCAAACGTTGTTTTCGAGGCCGGAACATGGTATCATGTTGCTTTTAGAATAAGCGACTTTGAGTTCCGTCCCGATATTGAGTCAGCCAACCCCGACATTCCCGATCCCAGCAGTTCTTACCAGTATTCCAAGTACGGTCTTAACTGTGCACAGCGTATGCGTATGGAAGTGACTCGTGCTATCGATCCCGAGACCAACGATGTTCCCGAGGAAATGTATTTCAACATAGACGATCTGCGCCTTGTCAGATACGACCAGCCTCTCAAGGCCGATACCATGGTCTATGACCGTCCCGAGTTTGTGTACGACACCGACAATACCACAATTATTGAATACAATCAGAAGGGCGCCAATGTTGTCATTCCCAACAATGCTACCGCGATTGCTGACGGCGTTTTCGCCGGTAAAAATATCAGCAAGGTCACCATCGGCACCCAGGTTACCGAGATCGGTTCCGAAAACTTTGAGGATATTGACGGTATTGTTATCGTGGGTGTTCCCGGTTCCTATGCCGAAACATACGCCCAGGACAACGGTCTTGATTTCCAGGAATACTCTGCCGTTGTATACGGCGATCTTGACGGGGACGGCGAGGTAAAGGTCGGAGACGCTCTGATTGCTCTTCAGGGAGCGGTAGGTAAACTCAACCTCACCGCCGACCAAGTTACGGCTGCCGACGTGGACGGTTCCGAAGGAGTAAGCGTTAACGACGCTCTCATTATCCTTCAGTATTCGGTTGGAAAGATCATCTCCTTCCCCGTTGAGCAGTAATTGTCCTAAATTGAACTAAAAAATCGCCGGGAATTTTCCCGGCGATTTTTTTTACTTTCAGCCAATTTTTTCAATAATAAATGTTTAATAAATAGACTGCAGACCTTGTTTTTTTGTGCATTTTTGCCTTTTTCCCCTTGACATCAGGCGCTTTTTAAGATATTATAAATAGCGAAATGAGCATAATAAAAAGGAGGTTAATTTTATGAAGAAAATCATTTCAGCAGTGGTTGCGGCGTCCCTTGCCGTCA
>CABMOR010000240.1 GCA_902388225.1 uncultured Oscillospiraceae bacterium
TGTATCAAAGCTTTTCTGCTTTCTGTTATTCTTTACATTTTTTATGGCGGTAAGGGGAAAGGCGGGCACTGTCATTACCCAGGCCTTTGATCTTGTTATTCTGACGGTCATAATTTTTTCGACCTCTTTTGACAGGGGAAACAAGGACAGAAACCGTGTGGTCACCGGAGCGGTGACCGAAGATATCAATCGGGGATTTAAGGCCGGATTTTTGGCGGCCGTGCCGGATTTTCTTATTATAATACTCCTTGTTCTTTCAAAGGCGGAGATCCTTCCGAGAGTTTACACGGCGGTTTACGGCATACTTAATGCGCCGTTTTATCCCTTTATTATCACCCTTATGCCCCAAACACTGACCGGTGCCGAACAGTCGGTTTTAGCGGTTATTGCCTCGGCTCTTACAAGCCTTGTCATGCCGCTTGTTGCAGGTTTTTCTTATAAGCTTGGATATTACGATTATTCCATCATAGATAAAATTCTTTACCGCACCCCCGAGGCTCAGAAAAAACACAAGCAAAAGCTCATAGAAAAAAAGGCTAAAAGAGAAAGGAAACTCTGGTAGCCAAACCGACGGGAAATCAGGGCGGACAAGGTTTTTATGTACTAATTTTTTTCACTCGGGCATAATTTTAATCGGGTGAAATGAATGAATAAATATTTTAAAATTGCGGTTATTTCGGCCGTTGTCATTGCCCTTGCTTTTTCTATTGCCCTTGCGGGACAAAAAATTTCAAACCCTCTGCAGGCGGACTCAGAGCAGGTGTTAAGAAAAATGACGGTGGTTGTTGACGCGGGTCACGGAGGAATAGACCCGGGGGCTATTTCAGCCGACGGAACGCTTGAAAAAGACATAAATCTTGCTCTTTCGGAATGTCTTTCGGATATGCTCAAGGCATTTGGATTTAATGTTGTTATGACAAGAACCGAGGACGGGCTGATTTGTGACCAAGGTCTGTCGACCGTCCGTGAGATGAAACGCTCTGACATAAACAACCGTCTCGACTTGTCCGAAAAAAGCCGGAACAGCATCCTTATAAGCATACATCAAAATAAATTCAGTCAATCCAAATACAACGGAACGCAGGTCTTTTATTCTGTCAACAACCCCTTAAGTAAACAGCTTGCCCAAAACATACAATCGGATGTTTCCCGTCTTCTTCAGCCCCAAAACAACAGGCAAATTAAGTCGGTTGGATCGGAAATATATCTTCTTTACCATTCGACAAAGCCTGCCGTCATGGTGGAATGCGGATTTATTTCAAATCCCGATGAGCTTAAAAACCTTTTATCGGAAAAATATCAAAGTAAATTATCCTTCAGCATTTTAAACAGCATCCTCAATTTCGGATATGAACATTCACAGGACATTTAAAAACGGAAAGGACGTTAAAGATGAGAGATATTTACCGTAAACTTATGTCGTTTTGTCTTTGTTTTTCCATGGTTTTTTGTTTGTCAATAACGGCTTTTGCAAAGAAAAATTCCGAAGGCTTGACCCCTATAATGAGCAGTGCGTCTGCCAGCCGGTCGACCGCCGAAAAATGGGCAAAAGGCAAGGGCGCAACAGAGGAATTTATTTCTCTTGCCGCAATTTACTGGGAGCTTGCTCCTAAAATCGGCATAAATCCCGTTATGGCATATTGCCAGTCGGCGTTGGAAACGGGATTTGGAAATTTCCGTGGGGTAATAGACGCTTCCTTTCATAATCCCTGCGGTCTTAAGGTGACCGACACCAGCGGATTCACCGACAGCGACCATGAACCTGACGCCCATATGCGTTTTCCGGACTGGGAAACAGGAATATCGGCTCATCTCGACCATTTGGCTCTTTACGTCGGAGCCCCGGGATATCCCAAGGCCGACACATATGATCCCCGCCACTTTTCCTATCTTTACGGCAGGTGCGGAAATCAAATCGAGTATACAGATGATGCTCATCAAGGACTTCGCAGTTGGACTTCGGCCAACAACAACGTTTACGGAAATCATATAATTTCTCTTA
>CABMOR010000241.1 GCA_902388225.1 uncultured Oscillospiraceae bacterium
GACATTTTTCTCATCATGACATACCAGAGAATTCCGATACCGACGAACATGATAACCGAGGGGAGCAGATTTACAATCCAGGACCCCTTGTTTACGGTATAGTCATAGCTGATGGCAGATTTGCCGTTTTCATTGGCATATGCCTGCTGGTTATTCTCTTTAATATAGTCTCCCACATCCTCGTAAAAAACCGAGACATCGGGGATTTCATAGGTTTTTTTGTCCGAACTTTCGGTATTGCCGTCCTCGAAATACTCGAGATGACCCGACGAAAGATTGAGAGAAAAACTGGTTATCTTTCCGGTGTATATTTTTTCGACTATTTCGGAATATTTCGGGGTTTCGCTCTGTTTGACCGTGCCGAGAACCGACATTATTACGGCCACGAGTAAAAACGAGGTGAGCAGTACCAAAATGGTGTTTCTGATGTTCTTGTTCATTTGTTCCTCCAAAAAGAGAATTTAGTTGTTGTAAACAGAAGGCTTAAGCACGCCGATAAAGGGAAGGTTGCGGTAAGTTTCGTTATAGTCCAGTCCATAGCCGACGATAAATTCGTCCGGAACCTCGGCCCCTGAATACTGTGCGAAAACATCCACCTGCCGGCGGGAGGGCTTGTCGAAAAGGGTAGCTATTTTAATGCTTTTAGGACCTCTTGCAGAAAGAAGCTCGAGAATATAGGAAAGGGTCATACCCGAATCGAGAATGTCCTCGACTATGATGAGGTCCCGACCCTGAATATCCCGGTCAAGGTCCTTGATTATTTTGACCACGCCAGAGGTCTTTACCCCCGAACCATAGCTGGAAACCGCCATAAAATCTATTTCACAGGGAATGGTAATGGCTCTCATGAGATCGGCCATAAAAACCACGGAGCCCTTGAGAATACTGACCAAAATGGGGGTTTTCCCCTCATAGTCTCGGCTGATTTCATTGCCTATACGCTGTACGGTTTTTTTAAGCTCCTCTTCGGAAATAAGAATTTCCTTAATATCATCTTTCATACCCGGCATTTTTATCCCTCCGCAAAAATTTGAACCGATAATATTTCCTTTGTCTCTTTTGTGACTTCAAATGCAGCGTCGACACCGTCGGGCTCGGAAAAAGCCAGCCGTCCGTCGGACTCGACAATGAGCATACGCCCGCGCAGACCGCAATCAATTTTTTTTTCGATCCAAAGCTTTTTAAGGCTCTTGGTGCATTTCCGCCGTAAAAGTGAAATTTTATCCCCCTCAAGCCTGGTTCTGACAACAACCGTTTTGCCTATTTTATCACGGTCAAGCAAACTATATGATAACAGATTGTTAATTTTTCGGCAAC
The DNA here is from genome assembly GCA_902388225.1 of uncultured Oscillospiraceae bacterium. Lineage (GTDB taxonomy): Bacteria > Bacillota > Clostridia > Oscillospirales > Acutalibacteraceae > UMGS1484. The sequence continues at coordinate 1,318 of CABMOR010000241.1, forward strand.
CGTTTGTTTCGGATTTTTCACTTTTTTTTATTACTGAAAGTACTACTTTTTTTCCGAAAGCCGAAAGCTCGGCCCTGCCGGAAGAAATGTCGACGGTTTGATAAAATCCAGGCTGCAAAGCGGGTTTTGCCGGAACAATCTCAAGTGTCGTGCCGTCGCAGACGGCTTTTTTGTCTCCCGAAAGGTTAACCGAACCGCCGGTTTTGAGAATCTTATCGGTCTGACAAATATGTCGGAATTCGGGGGAGCAAGGCTCCAAAAATTTTTTTAAAACCCTGAGCCTGAGCCCTTTGTCCAGTGAGGCGGTTTTTAAAGCGTCAAGCCTGTTTTCGCACACAAGCTTTTGAAGAGCATCATTTGTGCACCTTTCCAGAACCTCCTCGTCAAACCGGGCGAGGTCGGCCATACGGGACACCGCCGGTTCAAACTCGGGATTGATATTTTTGAAAAGGGGCACAATTTCTTTCCGTATGAAGTTTCTGCTGTATTCGGTGTTTAGGTTGGTGCTGTCGGTCACAAAGCAAAGCTTTTGTTCCCTGCAAAACTCCTCCACCTGCTCTCTTGAGCAGTTTATGAGAGGGCGAATAATATTTCCTCTTTTGGGAGGTATTCCGCAAAGACCTTTAAGTCCCGCTCCCCGACAGAGACGCATGAGTACCGTTTCGGC
>CABMOR010000242.1 GCA_902388225.1 uncultured Oscillospiraceae bacterium
GTAAGATCGGTCTTAATACTTTGGACAAAATCCTCGGCTTCTCCGGAATCCTGCTGAGCCTCAAGAATCTGCCTTATCCAGGTGAGCTGGGCGTCCATTTTTGAGCTCTCATTTACACCGGCCTTATATTTCCAATGAGCCGCAATACCGTATTCGGCCGTGCGGTGCATTTCCCATGTTCTTATCTGGATTTCAAAGGGTATTCCCTCTCGGTCGATGAGGGTGGTGTGAAGCGACTGATAGTTGTTGGGCTTTGGAGTGGAAATATAATCCTTGAAACGTCCGGGAATGGGGCGAAACATGTCGTGTATCATTCCAAGAATATTGTAGCAGTCGTTAACCGTATCGACGATTATTCTAACGGCATAAATGTCATATATTTCGTCAAAGGACTTGCCCTGAAGATACATCTTGCGATATATTCCGTGAATGGACTTTACCCTTCCATCGATGTTGAAGTTTTTAAAATGAAACTCAGTCAGCCGTTCCTTTATTTTTTCGATAATGTTATTTATAAATTCGGTTCTTTCGGTTTTGCGCTCGTCAAGCTTTTGAACTATTTCGTCATAGGCAACAGGGTCGAGCTGACGAATACAAAGATCTTCAAGCTCCTCCTTTATGCCCCTGATACCGAGTCGGTGGGCAATGGGGGCATAGACCTCCAGCGTCTCCTTGGAAATATCCAAACGCTTTTGAGGGTTGTGGCTTTCTATGGTACGCATATTGTGAAGTCGGTCAGCCAGCTTTATAATAATGACTCTGACATCCTCGGACATGGCCAGAAACATTTTTCTGAGGTTTTCGGCCTGCTGTTCCTCCCTTGAATAATAAGGGATTTTACCAAGCTTTGTGACCCCGTCAACAAGCTTTGCAACATCTGAACCGAAAAGATGCTCGACCATCTCATAGGTGACCTCTGTGTCCTCGATTATGTCATGAAGAAGCGCCGCCACAATAGATTCATTGTCCATTCCAAGTCCGGTAAGAATAAGAGCAACATTTATTGGGTGCTCGATATATGGCTCTCCCGAATGACGGAACTGTCCGTCGTGATATTCGGTAGCAAAGTCAAGAGCCTTCTGTATAAGCTTTTGATCATATTGGTCAATTTCGGAAATTGCTTTCAGAAATTCTTTTCTTTTTGATTTGTATTCAGCCATTTAAAAGATCCTGTCCTTTAATTTTTTTATGATCTCTGAATTATCAAAATTTTTCTTTTCCATTCTGTCCGAAAGGGTTATGACGAAATTTTTTCCGTCAAATTCCCTCTTTATAAAGCCGAATTCGGTCATGACGTCAAGGCATATCATCATTTTTCCAAAGCTGGGACGGTATGCCAGCCTGAACCAAAGCATTTCATATGAAAACCTAAATCCGTTGTGCCCTTTGAGAAAACGGAATACCTCGGCCATATCGTCCCTTGTCGGCAAAATTGCCTCTGCCTGTTTTGAAGTAAGTTCTTCCCCCGAAAGGTATCTGTCATAAATAAGTTTATCCCCGAAAAAGGCATCCTCGTCCTCTCCCGAGGGACGAATGTCCTTAACAAGCACGGTAACGCTTCTGCTTCCCTTAAAGATGTTTTCCTTAAGGGTAACCGCAAGGTCGATTATATCCCCCACACGGTAGGGAAAATCTTTAAGGGATTGCCCGAATTTAAGGCACACGAGCAATGCGTCGTCTCTTTTTAGGGTAATTTTAAGGGTGTTTCGGTTGGAGCCAAGGGGATGAAGCGCGTATACCGTCATGCCCATAAGCCCAAAAATCGGTTCGTTATTTCCGCAACCGTAGGGTGCGAGACATTCGGTGGCGTCAAGGGTGTTAAGGGTGGCGCCCAGAGGGTTTAATTTGCAGTCAAGCACAAGGGACGGCACCGGACAGTCCTGCTGTTTTGCAACATACTGGTTTATCCTCATGTCAAATTTATCAATATCTTCAAGCCTTACGGTAAGTCCGGCGGCCATTTTTTGTCCTCCGTGCTGTAT
>CABMOR010000243.1 GCA_902388225.1 uncultured Oscillospiraceae bacterium
TCGTATGCGTCGGCCGCCGCCCTTAAACGGCAGACCGCTCAGGCCATGAAGAACCATCCCGAGTCGCTTATGTGGGAAATTGCCGGAAGCCTTGATAAGGTCGACGGAAAGACCGCCTTTGATGCCATGCGGAAGAACGACCCTGCGGCAAAGGAGGTAGTGGATAATTACATCCGCTATGTGGCTATCGGAATAGTAAATGTAATAAACATTTTCCAACCCGAGTTTGTTTGTATCGGCGGCGGAATTTGCAACGAGAAGGATACCCTTCTTGCCCCCATAAGGGAATTTGTCGACGCCCACGACTATAACCGCGACCCGAGCGTGAGAACCAAAATTTGCACGGCGGTACTCGGAAACGACGCCGGAATTATCGGTGCGGCCGGACTGTTTAAGCTGGCATAAGAGCCCGGTTGCCGATATAAAAACACGATTAACGGGGGGTTTTATTTTTTGTTAGATCTCCAACCACTGATAAAATACTGTGAAGAGCATGACTGTGCCTATGAAAGGGAGGAACCCATGTCGGCTCACACCACCTTTCGTATAGGCGGAAAGGCCGATTTGTTTTTAAAACCTGCTGCTGAGGAAAATTTGCGGGGAGCACTTTTGACCGCAAGGGAAAATGACATTCCCTGCTTTTACCTCGGGGGCGGCTCCAATCTTCTGGTCAGTGATTTCGGCATTCACGGTGCCGTTATACACACCGGAGGCTTTTCGGATTTGAGCCTTCTTGACGGCTGTGTTATCGAATGCGGAGCCGGAGCAAGACTTTCAAAATTATGCTCCTTTGCCCTGGAAAATTCCCTGTCCGGGTGTGAATTCGCCTGGGGGATTCCCGGAACGGTGGGCGGAGCGGTTTACATGAATGCAGGAGCCTACGGCGGGGAAATGAAGGATGTCATCCTCTCGGTCAGGCACATGACTCCGGACGGTGAGATAGAGGAAGTGCCGGCCGAGAGTCTGAAGCTCGGCTACCGAAGCAGCGTCTATTCCAAAAATAAAAATATCATTCTCTCGGCAAAGCTAAAGCTTCACCCGGGAGATAAAAACGAAATAAGAGAAAAGATGGATGACCTTATCGAACGAAGAAAGGAAAAACAGCCCATAGACATGCCCAGCGCCGGCAGCACCTTTAAGCGCCCCGAAGGCAATTTTGCAGGAACACTAATTGAACAGTGCGGACTTAAGGGCGCGTCGGTGGGAGGAGCCATGGTGAGTGAAAAGCATGCGGGATTTATTGTCAACACAGGAGACGCCACCTGCAGCGAGGTGCTTCGCCTTATCGAAAAGGTTAGAGATACGGTGTTGGAAAAAAGCGGAGTTTTGCTTGAACCGGAGGTTCGGGTGATAAAATAAAGGAGGAAGTATGGAATTTGTAATTGTGACCGGCCTTTCGGGCTCGGGAAAATCAAAAGCGGTTGACGCCCTTGAGGATATAGGTTTCTTCTGCGTGGATAACATGCCACCCTCCTTTATTGAAAAATTTTATGAGCTTTGCGCCGATGAGGAAATGGAAAAGGTGGCCGTGGTAACCGATTCGAGAGGCGGATATCTTTTCCACAGCGTATCAAAGACCCTTGACACGCTGGACAGCAAGAAAATAGATTATAAAATCATGTTTTTTGAGTGCTCGGACGAGGTGCTCTACAAGCGGTATAAGGAAACCCGCAGAAAGCATCCCCTGGCAGACGACTGTGAGGGTTCGGTCATGGCCTCGGTCAAGAAGGAAAGAGAACTGCTCGAGACCCTCAGGGGCAGGGCTGATTATATAATCGACACCACACAGCTTTCTCCCGCCCAGCTCAAAGAACGCATAAGCAAGATATTTCTCGGAGATTCGGTCAAGGGGCTTCGCATAACCTGCATGTCCTTCGGTTTTAAATACGGGGCTCCCACCGAGGCCGACATGGTTTTTGACGTCAGATGCCTGCCCAATCCCTTTTATATTGAAGAACTGAGAA
>CABMOR010000244.1 GCA_902388225.1 uncultured Oscillospiraceae bacterium
TTACGCCCTATAATTATATAAAATTTTCTGTTTGGTGCAGCATAGATTACGCCTCCTCCGGGCGAAATAATGATTATTTCCAAATAAATTTTGTAAAAAACACAAGCGGAGAGCAGGATGGATACAACCTGAATATTCCCGCATCATCGATTCATAGCGGCTGGAATAATTATGTATTTTATATTCCCGATATGAATCCTGCTGTAGATTGGGCCGATTGGTCAAAAGTCAACCGCCTGAGATTCACATGGTTTAATATGTCTAACGGCGAAAGCGTCGAGTTTAACGTCGACGATATTGTATGTTATAAGGATGTTGATCCGGTAAAACCCTCTCCGGCCGATATTATGTGTTCCTGCGAAAGAGACAGCGAGGATGTTTTTGATTTTTGCGGAAATTCTCATTCGGTTAATGACGGAGGAGTATATGTTAATCCTCTTGCGGTAACCGGTACCTTTTCAGATAATCAAAGCCTTTATAATATTCTCTACTGCAGGGTGGGTAGAAATTACGGAGACAGCGAGTATACAAGATGCTATAATTATTCAAATTATTATCAGTTTGAGGTACTTTTAAAACCCGAAAACGATAACACCCTCGTAATTACCCACGGAAACGAGAAAAATGTCATGGAGTGGCAGTTTGCTTCAAAAAGGGATGTTTCGGGAGGTAAATGGCAAAGAGCAGAGATAAAGATTGATGACATTTCAAAATCAGCCGTTCAGGGAAATGTCACATTTGGACTTAACAATGTCGATCTTCTTCATTTTGCTCAAACCGAAAAGGGACATATTACCTTTAAAAATATAGCGGTTGTGACCGAACAGTATGCCAAAGAGCGTGATGCGGCAGAAAAAGAATTTATCGATGCGGTAAATGCTGTCGGCAGTGTGGACAGCAACTCAAAGGAAGCCCTTGACGCAGCTTTTTCGGCAAGGGACAAGGCGCTTGAGTTTATCAATGTCCAAACCGACGAGTTTTTGACTGCATCTCAAACCCTTGAACAGTTGCAAAGTGATTTTAATTCCCTTAAAGAAATAATAAAGGGTGACGCAGATTTAAACGGTGTTGTTGAAGTGAATGACGCCCTGCTTTGTCTTCAGCACGCTGTTGGAAAAACTGTACTTGAAGGAAATGCCTTTATTGCGGCCGATATTTACGGCAGGGGAATCATAACGGTAGACGATGCCCTGACTATTTTGCAGGCTGCCGTAGGAAAAATCAATATTTAAAGACGGAGAATAAAATGGCTCAGAAAAGTAAAACGGTATATATTTGTGAAGAATGCGGATATGAATCGCCAAAATGGTGCGGACAATGCCCATCCTGCGGCGAATGGAATACCATGATCGAAGGACTTTCATCTCCAAGAGTACCTTCGGCAGCCCCCGGGGTCAGAGTCAGCTCATCAGACGCACGGGCAATGAAGCTTGGGGAAATTTCATCCGAAAGCGAATACCGTTATAAAACAGGTTTTTCAGAGCTTGACCGTGTGCTTGGCGGGGGAATTGTCAAAGGAGCGGTCATGCTGATTTCCGGTGATCCCGGAATAGGCAAGTCCACTATTATGCTTCAGATTTGTCAAAAACTGTCCGAGCTTAACGTTCTCTATGTTTCGGGTGAAGAGTCATCCCGACAGATAAAGCTGAGAGCAGACCGGCTTTCGGTGACCGGGCAAAATCTTTCGGTTATGTGTTCGACCGATGTTGTTTCAATTACATAAACAAAAACAAACCGGATGCTGTTATTGTCGATTCGATTCAGACCATGAATTTGGCCCAGCTAAATTCCTCGCCGGGAAGTGTTCCCCAAATAAGGGAATCCACAAATGCTTTTATGCATACAGCCAAAGAAAACGACATTCCGTTTTTTATTGTGGGACATGTTAATAAGGACGGGGCAATTGCCGGGCCCAAGGTGCTGGAGCACATTGTTGATGCCGTGCTCTACTTT
>CABMOR010000245.1 GCA_902388225.1 uncultured Oscillospiraceae bacterium
TGGGAAAAAAGCATACAAGCCGGCTGACGCTTCATTGCACAGGCACAGTAAAGAACCAATCCTCCCGTGGTGGAACCGATGGTCATGGGAAGGCACAGAGCCTTGCCCAGCATCTGTTTTCCGTAGAGATCGGGATTATTCTGATCCCCGCAGGTGGCATTTTTATCACCGAACTGAAGCGCTTTTTGGAAAGAAGCCAGGGTGTTTAATCCCCCGTGGGAAACAAGAGCCTGCGCCGTCACATTTCCCGGTGCAACCACTCTTCCTTTAAATGATTTCATTTCAGTTCCCTCCCTTTGTTATCTTCTCAAGAATTTCATCGTCGGTATAATATCTTGCACTTGTGTATGTTCTAAGCTTGTTGCTGGAGGTAATGACCGGCATTTTGGTGCTGAGAGGATTGTTCATATACATAAGCGGACAAATATAGCTTGTAATTACCCCCGTGTCTTTAAGGCGTTTTGCGTAAGGCGTGGTTTCAAACTCCTTGAGCACGCCGGGAGCGGCTGTAAAGACAGTCGGAACAACCACCTTTTTATTTCCGGATTTTTTAAGGCCCTCTTCTACCCTTTTTGTCCAGGAAATAAGCTGGTTAAGGCTCATGTGGGGACATCCCATGAAGCATAGTTTGGGTTTTGCCTGCTTGTCTTTCCAAATAACCGGATAGCTGTCATAGACACGTTTAAGCTCGGCGTCATCTATCACATATACCTTTGCATCCGGCTTAATAAGACCTTGGCCGAGTTCAACCGCCTCGGGGGTAATGTTCTCCACGTGATAGAGTCCCACGGCACCGTTCGAAGCCGTCGCCGCACCGAAATCCTTAAGATATGTTTTGGCATCCTCATCCAGGGCAGTAAACCATTTATCAAGACCTTTTATATAAGGAACGCTCTCCATTACCTTCATTCCCACGGCCGAACCGAGCAACTGTGCTTCCGGCTTTTTTGATGTCCTGATTTCCACAATCCAATCGGCCATTCGACCCTCGTCTTTCAAAAGTCCAAAGTCCGGCACAAAGCCCACCACCGAGCCCATAAGGTCAATAATTCCGGAATTTCGATTGCACCTCGCTCCCAGAACAGAATTTGCATAAACCACGGCAGAGGATTCCGACCAGGAAAGAATGTCTCCTTTTTTAGGGACATTTCCCACCTCGTTCATGTAACAGGTGCATGTAAAAGCGTCTTCATTCATGAGTCCGAGCTTTTTAAGCTGTCCTTCATAGAAATCCTGCTTTGTATACATAAATTTATTAAAAACTATGTTTTGAATAAATCCCGAAGGCACATTTTTATCAAGAGGTTTTGGGTCGGCGGAAAATTTCTGACCCGATACCGCCCCGGCTTCTATGAGCCGGTCCATAAGGGAATAAACCGGCGTCAACGCCTTAAGACCGAAGGAGGTTACAAGATGATTATACTCGCTTGTCACCTTGACCATCCTGTCGGCTCCGAAAAGTTCCCCGTAACGCACAAGGGTTTCCATGACCTTTGCCAAGGTTTCTCCCTTTTCACCCGAAAGCAAAGCCTGCTGTTCATCGGTAAGCTGCATTTTATATTCCATTTTTTCGTCCCGCCTTTCTATATCTTCATTGCCGCTTCATATGCGCCCCAAATGACCGAGCGAAGATTTCCAACCTTCTTGCAGTCGCCCACAAAATAGGTATTTGTCCTTTTTTCGGTTAAAGGAGCAGGAACATATCCAGCACAGCTTATAACCGAATCACATTCAATACAGACTTCCTTTCCGCTCTTGTCGGCGCAGACAATCGAGCCGTCCTTGACCTCCTTAAGGGAGGTTTCAAGATATACCGGAATTTTTTTAAGTGCAAACCACTCTCTGAGGTATGAGGAGTTTGCAAGACACACGCCGGTCTGACTGATAAGATCGTC
>CABMOR010000246.1 GCA_902388225.1 uncultured Oscillospiraceae bacterium
AAGTGGACACCTGCTTCGAGAAGCTGTTTCATGGATACTACGCTCATTTTAATTTCCTCCTTGTTTTTACCGCCATTTCCGTCACCTCGTCAAAAAAACCGCAAGCGGCCAACCTTTCAGACGATCGGGAAATGTGAGTAATATATCGGGCAGTAGACAAAATTTACCCGATACCGTCGTATTATATCACAGTTAATACATTTTTGCAAGCATAATTTTTGTTTTTTCCAAAATATTATTCACTTAAAAAACCTGCAAAAGCAGACCCTTTTCTATCCCTTATGGACGGGGGTTCAAAATCAACCAAAACAGTATCCTCTCCAATAACCGCTATGTCGTCAAAGCGTATGCAAAGGTCATTTTCACGGCCGAAAAGGCCGAGAAATTTAGGCTGTCCGAAGATAATAACCGACTCAATTTTACCGCTGCAAACATCAAAGTCAACATCGCCGATATACCCCAGCCTCGTTCCGTCCTTTATACAAATCACTTCCTTGCTGCTTAGCTCGCTGACCCTGCATATCATATAAACACCTCCGCCCGAAATTATATGCCAAAGGGTTTTAAAATATGAAAAACCCGGCCAAAAACGGTCGGGTTTTGGAGCTGATGGTCGGAATCGAACCGACAACCTGTTCATTACGAGTGAACTGCTCTGCCATTGAGCCACATCAGCTTATGAACGTCTTGTATTATATCAATATAAATTTATTTAGTCAAGTATTTTTTATAATCTCTTGAAAAAAGGAGACAAACTTGATAAAATAAGCCAAAGCAGATTAACGGAGTGATATTATGTTTTTCCCCGGTCTTGTTTCGGTATCCTTCAGGGGGCTTTCTCCCGAGGAAATAATAGAGCTTTGTAGACAAAACGGCCTTTACGGAATCGAATGGGGTTCGGATGTTCACCTTCCGGTCAGGGACATAAAAAAAGCCGAGAAAATCTCGAAGGAATGTAAGGCTTTTGGAATTGACCCCTTTGCCTACGGCTCTTATTACCGCCTTTCCGAAAGGACGGTGGATTTTTCTGATTACCTTAATACGGCGGCAGCGCTCGGAGCAAAGGTAATCAGAATCTGGGCGGGAACAAAATCCCCAAAAGATACATCTAAGGAAGAATATTTCCGCCTGGTTGATGAGGCCGGAGAAATTGCCGACCTTTCCAAAAGCTTTGGCATTACCGTTGCAACCGAGTGTCATGTGGGCACAATGACCGAGAATTATACCGATACCTTGAGATTTCTAAACGATGTTGGCCGAGAAAATTTCCGTACATATTGGCAGCCAAACCAGTTTAAAAGCTTTGAGGAAAACATAGAGGCCGCCAAGGCTCTTTCTCCCTTTACAGTGGGCATTCATGTTTTCAACTGGGACGACAGGCGTCGCTATCCTCTTTGCGAGGGGCATGAACAGTGGAATGAATATCTTAACATATTTAAATGCTCCGACATTCCGCTCATGCTCGAATTCATGCATGACGACAGGCCCGAGTCCCTCCCCTCCACCGCACAGACTCTTAAAGATTTTATAGAAGGAGTTAATAAATGAAGGCAGTTTTTTTAGGACGCAAGGACGTCATTGACAGGGTTTATCTTAAAAATACCAAAGAAACTCTCAAAAAATATCTTGACATAGATACAGAGCTGACCGTTCCCACCGAAAGAATACATGAATATTCGGAACTTTTAAGGGAGACTGATTTTATCTTTTCCTCATGGGGTATGCCCACTCCCGATAGCAAAACCGTTTCGGAAATTTTTTCTAAGCTCAAAGGGATATACTATGCGGCAGGTTCGGTTCAGACCTTTGCCCGTCCTTTTTTTGAAAACAAGGTGAAAATATACAGCGCATGGGC
>CABMOR010000247.1 GCA_902388225.1 uncultured Oscillospiraceae bacterium
AAGGAAAATTCGAGACGCTTGCTGTCGAGTCGGTTATTTCGGCTTTGGGACAGCGCATAAATGCCGATGGCTTTGAACTACTTGAGAAAAATCAGCGTGGCAACATCATCGCTGATGAGGCCACCTATAAAACCAATATTGAGGGCGTATTTGCCGTGGGCGACGCCACCAACCGCGGAGCCCACATTGCCATTTCGGCCATAGGAGAGGCCGGACGCTGCGCCGATGTGTGCGACGCCTATCTTCACGGGGTGGATGTCTACTGTGAAAAGCCATTTGTGTCAGAGCGAAACACCGAGGACATTGATTTTTCAAGGTACGAAAGGTCAGGCCGCGCCAAAATGCCGGTCAGAACGGCCGAGGAGCGCAAAAAGGACTTCGGAGAGGTGGCTCTCGGCTTTTCGGCCGAACAGGCAAGAAAGGAAGCCTCCCGATGTCTTGAATGCGGATGTCACGATTACGGACACTGCAAGCTCATTAAATACGCCAACCAATATCCCATAAATCCTCAGCGTCTCGGACATGAAAAGCATCCCTGTTTCGTGGAACAGGAGCTTGAAATCATTGAACGCAACCAGGGAAAATGTATTCTCTGCGGTCTTTGTGTTCGGGTTTGCGATGAGGTTGCAAAGCAGGGTATTATCGGACTTGTAGGCAGAGGGTTTGCGACGGTCATTAAGCCGGAGTTCAATAATTCCAACACCTTAAAAATTTGTGCTTCCTGCAAAAAATGCGTAGAAGCCTGCCCTACGGGAGCACTTAAACTTTTAAATAAATAACCTAACATTTTTGCATAAAAACGGAGAGGTTTTTGCCCCTCCGTTTTATGTTTTTTCACTTTTTAATTTGCTCTTGTATTTTTATTAAAAATAATTTATAATAAAACAGTCGAATTTAAACCGTAAAGGAGGTCTGTAACCGTGAACAAAACAGTCGACAGTTTTGAGGAGGTTAAAACCGAGGCAAACCCGGTTTTTGCCCCCGGCGCTTCACTTACAGAAAGACCGAAACGCAAACGCCGTTTCGGTGACCGATACGACGGTTACCGTGTCAAAAATCTTGACACACAGTTCTGGATCGTCCCCAACATTATGAGGACCCGTACCGACAGCCAGGTGATGTTCAACGAGGTTGTGGGAATAGGAGAGCTTGACCGCTATATACATAAAAAGCGAGAGGGCGAAATTCCCAATCTCCGAATGGTTCATGTTGTCATTGCCGCCGCTTTAAGGCTGTTTGCCGAACGACCCAGGCTTAACCGTTTTGTCGCAGGTAAAAAAATCTACGCCCACAACAACATTCGCTTTTCCATGTCAATCAAACGTTCCATGACCGACGACGGCGAGGAAACCGAGATAATGCCGGTTTTTGAGCCCACCGACACGATTTACGAAGTGGTGGAAAAATTTGAAGCCGCCCTTTCGGAAAGCATCGATGAAGCCACCAAGGGAAACAACAAGACCGACAACGTTTCCGGCGCTTTAAGCCATATTCCCACCTGGCTCAAAAGCTTTGTGGTGTTTTCAATCCGAAACCTTGACAAGGTCGGTCTCATGCCCAAGATGATATATCACGCCAGCCCCTTCCACTCCAGCGTTTTCATAACCGATGTGGGAAGCCTCGGTATCGACTCTATATATCATCATCTCTACGAATTCGGAACCACTTCCTGCTTTATCGCAATGGGTAAAAAGCTGTTTGTGCCCTTTGTCCGTCCCGACGGAACCCTCGGACAGAGAAAGGTCATAAACTTCCGCTTTGTGCTTGATGAGCGGATTTGCGACGGATACTATTATGCCGCATCAATAAAGAAGTTCAGAAGATATCTTAAACATCCCGAGCTT
>CABMOR010000248.1 GCA_902388225.1 uncultured Oscillospiraceae bacterium
CCCTCATAAGTCCATTCACCGTTGCCGCCACTACCGAAATTCCACCGCCTTCGGCTCTCTTTAAGCTCTCTGCACCGGTTACTCCTCTTAATCACAGGTTTAAGGGTTATATTTATTTTCTACACTTTATCACAGCAAAGTTCTTTTGTCAAGGGGATTTTGAAAAAAATAAAAATTTTTTGTAAGTTATATTATCAGCATATTGACATATGGTATATAATGTGATAAATTATAGCAAAGAAAGCGAGGTGAAAGTATGGGAGCAGTTAGTCTGCATAAAATCGATTTCCACAAGTTTATTCAGGCCATTGACCTTTGTAAGGGTGATGTTTTCCTCGTAACCGGCGAAGGGGATAGGCTCAATCTTAAAAGTAAGCTTTGCCAGCTCATCGGTCTGACCGAAATAATCGAAGGCGGAAAAATCGACAATGCCGAGATTGTTTGCTCAAATCCTGAAGACGACAGCTTCTTGTTCCGTTTTAATTTATACGGCGATAAGGTGCTGGAAGATAAAGAGGAAGGCAAATAAAACAGGACTCCGGGCGCTTTTAAAGTTGCCGAGAGTCCTGTTTTTTATTTTTCATTTTTTGGGGGCTTTATGCTGTGCAGAGGATTTGACTCGGATGCGTTTTTAAGTTCTTTGCCCGACAAATGGGTGTATATTTCGGTTGTGTTGAGATTTTCATGGCCGAGAAGGTCTTTAAGCACCCTAATATCCACATGACCGTGCTGATACATAAGGGTGGCTGCCGTGTGGCGAAGCTTATGAACCGAAAGACCCCGTCCGTTCAAACCGGCTTTTTCAAGATTGGTATAGACAATATGCTGGACGGTTTTATTTGAAATACGGTTGCCGTTTCGGCTTATAAACAGGGCGTTTTTATCCTTAACACCGTCATGGGGGCGAACTTCAAGATAGGCATTTATCGCTTCTGTGCAGGCCTCGTTTAGATAAACTATACGCTCTTTATTACCTTTACCGGTTATTCTGAGGATGTTTTCATCCCGAATATCGTTAAAATTTATTCCGCAAAGCTCGGAAAGTCTCATTCCACAGTTCAAAAACAGCGTCAAAATACAGTAATCCCGTTGACGGTTCGCCCCGTCAACCGACTGTAAAAGTCTTACAGATTCTTCCAGAGTTAGATATTTTGGAAGAGATTTTTTTGTTTTAGGGGTCTCGAGAAGTTCGAGAGGATTGTCATCAATTAAATTAACCTTATTTTTCAAATATTTGAAAAAATTTCTAAGGGAAGAGGTTTTTCGAGACCGTGTGGCGGCGTTATTGTGACGTTCATCTATGCAGTAATTCATAAATTCATAAACATCCGACAGCGTAATTGATTTAATAATGTCGATATTTATATCATCAATGGGAATTTGGTCGAATTCAACATCTTTGGCAAAACCGGCCTGTTTTTTATAAAATCTAAAAAAAGTACGAAGGTCGGTGTAATATTCCTGAACGGTCAGCTTGGATTTACCCTTGACAACGGTCATATAATTAAGGTAATCACGAATTATAGGTGAAGTATGCTTCATTTCAAATTCAAGCTTTTGATTCAAATAATCACACCTTTCAAATTAGCTTCTGGAGACGATAGAAATTTATAAAATGATCAAAGGGTCATTATAGAAATTTCTATTCAATAATGTAATTTGATTATAACAGATTAAAGTTCAAAATAAAAGAATAAAGCTGCCAAAATCGGAAAAAAAGAAAAAAATTTGCGGAAGGCAAGAATGTTGAAATTATAATTATAAAAAATATTTATAGCAAAAAACAA
>CABMOR010000249.1 GCA_902388225.1 uncultured Oscillospiraceae bacterium
CATACCGCCTTTTCTTGTTATCCAGCCCTCCGGCTGTATCGGTTGAGCAAAAGTCCGCGTGGGATTGATGTGGTATCTTTAACTTTGGGAAACTCCCCGCTCCCATTTTGAAATTGTTTGTCGAGCCACATTTAGCTTGACAGCAAGTTCCTCTTGTGAAAGTCCTTTTGATTTCCTGACCGATTTTATGTTTTCGCCTAACAACAGTAACAACCTCCTTTTTTCTGCCGCTGTCTTTATTGTATTTAAAAATGCCCGTTGCTACAAGCAACGCATAATAACATTCTTCGATTTTCTATTATACAACGCAAAAATGAATAATTCTACCTGCCGTTTTTTGCTGAAAAGAGTACAAATGCGGTGCTTTCTATGAAAGATATCAAGCTTCTTACAGAATTCCGAAAAGCTTTAAATCCGTCGGAGGATGTTCCTTCTGTCATTCAAAGCTTCAAACCGGCAAAAGGGTAAAAAACAACCGAAAGGCTTTTTGACCTTCCGGTTGTTTTTTACAAGCTTTCGGTTGTCAGCTTTTTTAAAACCTACACACTTTATAAATCATTCGATGATGTCGTCGCTGGGACTGGCTTCGGCCATTGCCTGAATTTCGGGGTCGAAGGAATACATCGGTTTGTCGTCCTTGCCCTTAATCTTGCGGTTTATGTAGTTTCGGGTAATTTTGAATACCAGCGGGCTGAGCAGAAGAACGGCAATGAGGTTGGGAACCATCATCAGTCCGTTGAAGGTATCCGAAATGTCCCAAGCCAGCGAGGAGGTCATCAGCGCACCCGATACAATCATCACAACGAAGATGACTTTATAAATCTTAACTCCCTTTATGCCGAAGAGATATTCAACAGCCTTGGATCCATACTGAGACCAACCGAGAACGGTGGTAAAGGCAAAGAGTAGCATGGCGATGGCGACAAACCATTCGCCTGCCTGCCCGAAGACGCCGCCGAAGGCCTTGCTTATGAGTGTAGCGTCGTTAACGCCGTCGTTGACCACACCGGTATCAAGATTGATCATTCCGGAGGTTAAGGCAATGAGTGCCGTCATGGTACAAACAACCATGGTATCAAAGAACACCTCGAAGATGCCCCACATGCCCTGCTTAACCGGCTCTTTAACGTTGGAAGAGGAATGGACCATAACCGAGGAACCTAAACCTGCCTCGTTGGAGAAAACGCCTCGTTTACAGCCCTGAACAACGGCCAGCTTCAGCGCCGTACCGGCGGCACCGCCTGCCAAAGCCTTCACGCCGAGGGCGTGGGTGAATATGGATTTAATGGCCGGAATAATAAGGTCGTAATGAATTCCCACGGCAATCAGACCTAACACGATATATGCAATCGCCATAAAGGGAACGACACGTTCGGCAACGGCCGCAATTCTCTGAAGACCGCCCAGAATGATAAGGGCACCAAGACCGGTCAGCACAAGGCCGATAATAAGGTTTATAATGTTGATGCCGCCCACCGTCCATTCCACATTGGAGAAGAAGGCCGATCCCATGTTCAGGGTGATTTTGTTGACCTGACCCATGTTTCCGATTCCAAAGGAGGCGAGGATGGCAAAGATGGCGAAAAGCACGGCCAAAACGGTAGCAGGCCATTTCATTCCCTTCATTTTGCCGACGCCGTCCTTAAGGTAATACATGGCGCCTCCGGACCATTCGCCGTTTTTATTCTTGCGGCGGAAGAAGATGCCCAGAACATTTTCCGAAAAATTGGTCATCATTCCGAGAAATGCGGCAACCCACATCCAAAGAACCGCACCGGGACCGCC
>CABMOR010000250.1 GCA_902388225.1 uncultured Oscillospiraceae bacterium
TTTCCCGTTTTAATCTAATGCTGTTATAAAAACCTTTCATGTTATAGCCTCCAATATCTTGTCCTTACAAGATATGAGAGCGAAAGATTATTTATGTGTTAAAGTCTTGACAGTTCCTCACAACGGTCAAAGCAGGCCTTCATAGCCCTCTTTATCGCACCTTCGTAATCGTCTCTGTCAAAAGACTCATTGGCCGCAAGGGTGGTTCCTTTAGGTGATGTTACCATTTTGACCAGCTCATTTGGAGACAAACCGGATTTTTCAAGCATATCGGCACTGCCGCGCATGGTCTGAAAAAGAAGGGCGCTTGCCGTTTCTTCCGAAAGGCCGAGCCTTTGCGCCTCATCAAGAGCCGCTCGGGCAAACTTAAAAAAATAAGCCGGTCCGCTTCCGCTTAATGCAGTTACGGCAGAAATTTCTTTTTCATCAACAACAACGGCACGGCCGCAGCTATTAAAAATATCAAAAACAGGATTGAAAAGTTCATCGGAAATATCATCGGGACGAACAAGAGCAGACGCTCCTCCTGATACGAGCATGGGTGTATTAGGCATCACACGAATCGTGTGAACATCTCCGAACACCTTTTTTATGTCGGAAATCTTTATTCCGGCCATTATAGAAATTATACAGTCTGTATTATGCTTCAGTCTTTTAAGGGTGTCGGAACATTCCCTGAAAACCTGGGGCTTTATGCAAAGAAAAACATATTTCTTGCCGTCAAAGACATCATCCATGCTGTCGCATATATTCATACCATATTTGGAAAAACGGTCGCATTTTTGCCTATCAATATCATATATATAGATTTGCTCGGGTTTTATGTAACCCATGTTGTTAATGGTTTCAATAATTGCTCCCGCCATATTTCCGCAACCCACAAAACCGATTGACATAATCATAGTAGAAAGTCCCCTAAGGTAGATAAATTAAGCCTTTATACTATACCTTATTTTCAGAGATTTATCAAGGGAAAAATCAATTAGTTACGAAATTTTAACCTTTTGGGAACATATTATGTAAACAGTTTTATGTTATCTTGCAAAAACTTTATGTAAACAATTTTATGTTAACCACATTATATATTGAAACGGCAGCCGTTGATTACACAACAACTGCCGTTTTGCTCTGATTATTTATAATTTTGAAAATGCAGGCCGATTAAGAAAAATGTTTTTACCTCGTGGGATTATTTCATTTTTCTTTTTCCCGATCCGTTGACTCCGAAAATTCCGCCCGCCACAGAACAGCAAACCGTAATAATAAGTCTCAAAAGCGTGAGCAGGGAAAAACTCCCCCCGAGAATCATTCCGACAATGGTGACTATAACGAAAATAGTGCCGCCCATAATTCCGCCGATTTTAATACCGTCCCGCTTATTTTCCCGCCCGATTTTTGCGGCAGCGCAGAACCCCCCTGCCCCGCAAATTATCAATGAGAGAAAATTCAAGGTTCCGTTATTCAGATCCCTGAAGGTAAGCACAACCGCCGCTGCGGTATATAAAATCAGCATTATTATAATTCCGAAAAGGCCTCCCCTAAAAAAGCAGCTTAATTTCTTTGAATAATCTTCATTCATAATAAAAACCCCCGCAAAATAACCTGTTAAAGATTATTCGCAGAGGTTTGGGTTTATTCCAAAAACAAATTATTTCTTCTTGGGTTCTTCATCGTCGGCGTGAACTGTCAAGTTGGTCTGGATAGACCAGCGAGCCATTCTGTATTTGCTGCGATCGGGGCCGGACTCAATAA
>CABMOR010000251.1 GCA_902388225.1 uncultured Oscillospiraceae bacterium
CGGACGGTTAAATAATGGAAAAACACGATCTTGTAATAATCGGTACGGGGCCTGCCGGAATGGCGGCCGCCGCCTCGGCATACAGCCACGGGGTCAGGGACATTGTCATGATCGACCGAGAGGTAAGACCGGGGGGAATTCTTCTTCAGTGCCTTCATACCGGATTCGGCCTTGAAAGGTTCGGAAAGGAAATGTCGGGGCCGGAATATGCCGCCATTTTTGAACAGAAGCTTGAGGAGCTGGGAATAAAAATATACAGCTCCTCCATGGTGACCTCCATAACCCGGGACAGGCAGGTTACATACCAAAACCAAAACGGCTTTTTCACCGTTTCGGCCGGCGCCATAATTCTTGCCATGGGCTGTCGGGAGCGAAGCCGGGGAGCTATCGCCATTCCCGGAAGCCGTCCGGCGGGGGTTTATACCGCCGGCATTGCCCAAAAGCTTGTAAACTGCGAGGGGTATACCCTGGGCAAAAAGGTGTTTGTGCTGGGCTCGGGGGACATCGGTCTTATTATGGCCGACCGCTTAAAACGCACCGGCGCCGATGTCATTGCCGTCTGCGAGCTCATGCCCTATTCCAACGGTACAAAGAAAAACATGGACGAATGTCTGCATGCCAACAGCATTCCCCTCATGCTCAGCCACACTGTAACCGAAATACACGGTCAAAACCGGGTTGAGGGTGTGCCCGTCTCTGCGGTGGACGAAAATCTCAAACCCATTAAGGGGAGCGAGCAGTATTTTGAGTGCGACACCCTGCTTCTTTCGGTGGGACTTATTCCCGAAAACGAGCTGACCGAGCTTGCCGGAATTCCCATAAGCCCCATTACAAGAGGCCCCATTGTCGACCAGTTCAGGCAGACCCTTGTGGAGGGGATTTTTGCCTGCGGAAATGTACTTCATGTTCACGATTTGGTGGATTTTGTGTCAAACGAATCCGAGCTTGCCGGCCGTTCGGCCGCCGAATACCTGGAAAATCACAAGTTTGGCTCAAACTTCGTCTCCACCGAGCGGGGAGAGAATGTGTCATACATAATTCCTCACCGAATCTGCGTCGATTCGGGTCGGGACATGATTATGCTCTTCAGGGTTAGGGCGCCGGAGGAAAAGGTCAGAATTTCGGTGGAATCAAACGGGGAGGAGCTGGCTTCGGAATACCGTGAGAAGGTTCTGCCCGGTAAGATGGAAAAGATAAAGATAAGCGGCCAAAAGCTTCCGGGTCTGACCGGTACGGTCAAGGTGTCGGTTGTAAAGGCGTAGGGGCAAAGAGGGTCTTTCGGTTTATTTTTCAGGGGGACGTTTTGCCCCCCCTTTTTTTAAGGAAATAAAGCTTTTGCTTGCTTTTGAGAGGGAGAGGAAAGATGATAGGACTTGGAACGGTTATAAACACGGCGGCGGTGGCGGCGGGATGCCTTGTGGGACTTTTATTTAAAAAAGGCATAAAGGACTCCTTGCAAAAAACCCTGACCTCGGCCTGCGGAGTGGCCACAATTTTTATCGGTGGAAGCGGAGTGTTCGCCGCCATGCTAAGGCCAACCCAAAACGGCCTTGAAGCCTCAGGCGCCATGATGCTCATTATAAGTCTTGTGCTGGGGGGACTTTTGGGCGAGGCGCTTGACATCGAGGGAAAAATGGAAGGCTTGGGAGAAAAAATCAAAAGCTCGGTGGGCAAGGGGGAAGACGGAAAGTTTACCGAGGGCTTTGTCGGCCTTTCTCTGGTCATTTGCGTGGGCGCCATGGCCAT
>CABMOR010000252.1 GCA_902388225.1 uncultured Oscillospiraceae bacterium
TCATCACGCCTTGGCATAGAAGGACCGGAGCCCTGACGTGTGACCGAGATGGAAGCCACGCAATTGGCAAATTTAAGAGCTGTATCAATCGGCATCTTCTCGGCAACAGCAACGGCAAATCCGCCGTTAAATGCATCGCCAGCGCCGGTAGAATCCACAGCCTTGAGGTCGGTTGTGGGCACAAGAACCTTATATCCGTCCTCGCCGCTGTAATATACGCCGCGTTTTCCAAGGGTAATTATAACATTCTTAACCCCCATTGCATGGAGCTTTTCAGCCGCCTTTTCGGCGTCGTTTTCATCCACAACCGGAATTCCGGTGAAGAATTCGGCCTCGGTCTCGTTAGGGGTAAGATAGTCGATACCGTCAAAAAGCCCCTCGGGAATAGCCTGGAAAGGGGCCGGATTGAGAATAATGGGAACATTATACTTCCGGGCGAGCCTTTTTCCTTCAAGGATTGATTCCTCGCTTGTCTCAAGCTGCATGATGAGCACGTCACTGTCCTTGAATTCCTCCTCGGCATTGTCCACTTCGGCGGCGGTCAGCTTATCGTTGGCGTCCTTTATAACAACAATTCGGTTGTCGCCGTTGTCATCAATCTCAATAAGAGCCGAGCCGGTTCCGACATTTTCATCCTCGTATATGTATTTGGTGGACATCTTCTCCCCCACATAGTGATCGAGCATTATTTTCTGAAGAAAATCCTTTCCGGTCTTGGAAATCATATAAACATCTCCGCCGGCACGGGACGCGGCAGTAGCCTGATTATTTCCCTTGCCTCCGGGTCCAAATCTAAGCTTGGTTCCCAAAGCGGTTTCTCCAACAACCGGAAAATGGGGCGTATATGCCGCCACATCAACAATAAGGCTGCCCACAACCATTATTTTACTCATAACAAAACCTCCGAAAATTTCTTTTGTTTAACAAGGATTTTTATTTCTTATTTATAATAATCCAAATCGGCACAATTAAATTTACAAAAATGAAAAATAAATAATTTATTTTACTAAATTCTTCCCTCTCGGTATTTGTTTTGATGTTTAGTCATAGATATATTTTAAGTGGGGTGAATTATATGGCAAAATATTTTATAATTTCAAAAAAAGGTATGATTACAGCGGTCATAATCATACTTGCAATTATGGTAGGGTTGCTTTTCGTAGCTTTCGGTGAACCGACCGTAACCGCCTCTGCCTCTCAAAAAAAGCTGCCCATATATTCGGTGGGACGGGATGACAGGAAAATCGCAATAAGCTTTGATGCGGCATGGGGAGCCGACACCACCGACGACATTATTGCAACCCTTGAAAAATATAATGTTAAAACAACATTTTTTGTAGTTGGTAAATGGGCCGAGCAGTATCCCGACACACTAAAAAAGCTTAGCGACGCAGGGCACGAGATTGAAAATCATTCCTATGCTCATCCCCATATGACCAATCAGTCCAAGCAGGATATGAAAAAGGACATAGATCTGTGCAATTCCAAAATTGAAGAACTGACCGGAAAACGCCCCACCCTTCTCCGAGCCCCTTACGGGGATTATAATAACTCGGTTATCGAGACGGCGGAAGAATGCGGAATGGCAACCGTGCAGTGGTCGGTAGACAGTTTGGACTGGAAGGGTATTTCGTCTGAAGAAATAGTAAACCGTGTGGTACCGAAGGTCACGAGCGGTTCAATTGTGCTTTTCCACAATGCGGCCGAGCACCCCCCCGAGG
>CABMOR010000253.1 GCA_902388225.1 uncultured Oscillospiraceae bacterium
ATTTCACTTGGAGCCGCAATATCCGATAAATCGAATATTCAGCCTTTGTCAGATAAAAACGGAGGGGATATTTTTACAAGAAAGAGTATGGCCCGAATAGCCTTTAACGGATGCTTGACAGCCCTTTTGACTCTTGCAGCCTTTTCCCTTGGAGGGAAGGAGCAGAATATTGCCCTTTCCCAAACCATGGCCTTTGCCACGCTGTCTCTCTCTCAGCTTTTTGTCATGGTTTCGGTAAGGTCAAACCGTCTCATCATTGATTTCAAGAGCCACAGATTTTCCTCTGTATTTTTGATATCCTTCTTTGGTTCTCTGATTTTAATCGGAGCGGTGCTTATTATTTCGCCGATTTCCGGGATTTTCGGTTTGGTAAGCCTTTTTGAATATGGAAAGTGGGGGACGGTTCTCCTTCTTTCCTTCATACCGCTTTTGGTATATGAACTCTTAAAGCTGCCTGCGGAAGTTTTAAAAAAATAATTTTTATCCCCCGACTTCGGGGGATAATTTGTTTGATATCTAAAAAGCTTTTTGAAGCTCGCCGAATTTAACCTATTATTTATTGTGAAAGGAGTGGGAAAAATGAAAAAATTTTTATGTGTTCTTGTTTCGGCCATAACGATATTTTGCGCCTGCTCCTGCTCGCAGGCTCCTCAAAAGGATTTTGATTCGGCTTTGTCCGACCCACAGCTTTCGGTTTGGTTTTTGGACGTAGGGCAAGGAGACAGTATTCTTATAGGATGTGAGAACGAGTATATGTTGGTGGACGCAGGAACAAATGAGTCAGGAAAAACTGTAGTGGATTTTCTTAAAACACAAGGAGTAAAATCCCTTAAATATGCGGTCGGAACACACCCTCATGCCGATCATATAGGCGGTCTTGACGATGTGCTTGACAGCGTAAAAACATCAAATCTTATTATGCCTGATGTCACTGCCGACACGGCGGTTTTTT
This sequence comes from uncultured Oscillospiraceae bacterium, assembly GCA_902388225.1. Classification (GTDB taxonomy): domain Bacteria; phylum Bacillota; class Clostridia; order Oscillospirales; family Acutalibacteraceae; genus UMGS1484. The sequence continues at coordinate 953 of CABMOR010000253.1, forward strand.
CGGATGTGCTGGACTCGGTTGAAAGACAGAATTTGTCCGTAACCGTGCCCGATCGGGGCGACAAATTTTCAGTCGGGGATGCCGAGATAACCCTGCTGTCAGATACTGATAAAAACTACGGCGATGAGCTGAACAACTATTCCCTTGTTTTAAAACTTGTATACAGAGACTTTTCCCTTGTTCTGACCGGGGACGCAGAAACTGAGGCCGAGGAAGATATTCTTGAAAGCGGGCAGGACATTTCGGCCGATGTTTTAAAACTTGGTCATCACGGCAGCCGCACTTCCACTTCAAACAGATTTTTAAATGCGGTTTCTCCCAGGTCTGCCGTAATATCCTGCGGAAAAGACAACGATTACGGTCATCCTCATTTTGAAACCTTGGAAAAGCTGGAGAAAAGCCGAATAGAGGTCTACCGTACCGATCTTTCAGGAACTCTTTTGCTTACTTCCGACGGAAAAAACGGATTTGAAATTTCACCTCAGTTTTCCCAAAAAACCTTTGCTGATTCGGAAATACAAGTAGAACATGAAAATTCGTCATCATCCGACAGGCAAAATCATAATTATATTTTGAATACAAAGAGCAAAAAATTCCATAACATTGACTGCAAAAGCGCAGACGGCATTTTCCCAAAAAACCGAAAGAATTTTTACGGAAGCAGAGATCAGCTTATAAGCCAGGGGTATTCCCCCTGTAGCGTATGTAATCCTTAAAGGAGATTTTATGAAATATCAAAAAAGATATAAACCCAAAACAAAATTCAAA
>CABMOR010000254.1 GCA_902388225.1 uncultured Oscillospiraceae bacterium
GGCCTCACGCTGCATTTTCTCAAGCTGTTCTCTGGAATAGGTTGCGCTCATAACAGTCCCGACCCCCTTATAAGGGGAATGATGTCAACTATCTTGAGAAATTTTACTGCTTCGTCCACCCGGGCTCTCCTTGGGGGAGAAAGATGGGGCCTGAGTGCCAAAAGCAGCTTTGTCCGATCGTCGTCCTTTCGGTTTTTTATAAGCGACACCGCCTTGACCATTCCCGCAAGCTGAGCCGGAGAAAGACCCGTTTCCTCTTCGGTCTTTTGCTCTTCGGTATCTGTTTTTTTAAGCAGAGCCGAGGCCATGCTTTTCAGATTTTCCATCCCCTCCGGAGAATTAAGTATTCCCGAAAGAAGCTCGGACATATCATCCATTTTTTCACCTGCTTTCAAAGGCTTGCCAAACATCTCGTTTTGGGGTATAATAGCTTTGCTACGCCTTTCATTTAAGAAGTTGGGACAGGAGCATTTTTGCCTTTTTGGAGGACAAAATCTCCTTTAATTTTTCCTCGTCTGACAACACCTCTTCCAGCTTTTGAGCATCTGAGGGCGAAAGACTCGAGGTTATGTCCGAAAGCCTCCCCTGTTCAACCGCTTTTTTTATCTCGTCGGCCGGACGGCCCATTTTTTCGGCCGCCTGCTTGGAGAGTCCGTCAAGCTGTTTTTCCCCAATGGTAAAATCCGGCTGTCTTCCGTTTTTCGGTCTCATTCCACCAAAGCTTTTCATAATTATCACCCTTTAATATATAATATTCAGGAGAAAAAAGTATGCGTATTTTGGTTATGTCCGACTGCCACGGTTCGGTAAATTCCGCCCGCACCGCCCTTTTCGACCAGCCCGATGCAAGGGAGGTTATTTTCCTCGGCGACGGCGCGGGGGAAATCAGCAGCCTCTCCCGGGAATTTGAAGACAAAAACTTTCATATTGTACGGGGCAACTGCGATTTTTCATCCCCCTTTCCCGACAGTTTGTTTTTGGAATTTCGGGGGAAGAAAATTTTTGCCTGCCACGGGCATCTTTTTGGGGTCAAATCCGGACTTTGGAAATACACCGATCATGTCAGAAGGCTAAAGGCCGACATTGCTCTTTTCGGGCACACTCACATCGGTCTGATCCGATATGAGGACGGTCTTTTTCTTATGAATCCCGGCTCGCTGACTAAATCCGGTGAACATTCCTACGGCGTCATAGACATAACCGACGGAGGAATTTTTACAAATATTATCCACCTTTGAGAATAAACTGTCTCCCAATGCACACTATGCTTTTTTTGGCAGGGTGTGCTTATTTTTTCTTTGGATTTTACGGTTTTTCCAGACTTTGACAAGCGTATAACGGGGAGAATGTCTTACAGAACACCCGCCGCCATGCGCCAAAAGCCGCCTTGACGCCCGGCCTTTCGGCTTGGGTTACCAAGACGGCTTATAAAAAAGCAAAATTTTTACCTGAATTTAATTTTGAGCAAGAAATCATGCTCCCGACAGCGCATCGCAAAAGGCCTTAAAAACCGGGGCGGCATCGGCCGCTCCCGACTTTCCCCCCTCCACCAGCACGGCCACCGAATATCGCTCTCCCTCAAATTCGTAAAACCCGGCGAACCAGGCGTTCTTTCCGAGACTGCCGTCGGCATTTGTCCATCCGGTTTCGGCCGTGGCGGTCTTGCCGCCGAAAAAGCCCCTTTCGGGAGCGCTTTCGGCCGCCGTTCCGT
>CABMOR010000255.1 GCA_902388225.1 uncultured Oscillospiraceae bacterium
CGGATCGACGCCAAAGGCCTCAAGCCCAGCCTCTTTAACTATCTCCATAAGACGGTTGTCCCCCCATCTATCAAAGGCCGAAGGATCAAGAGCAAGCAACTCGACACCCTTTGAAAGTTTTGAGCCGGAAAGCAGTGCCAACAACTCGTCGGTGCCCTTTTCGGCCGCTTTCGCAAGAGCGCCTGCATCAAGCTCATAAGTTCCGCAAAGAGCCGATATAATAAAATCAAAATTTTTTCCCGTCCTTGAAAACCTGAAGGCTGTTTTTACGTCGCAAAGCTTTATAAACAGTTCGACATAAGCTTTAACCATCAGACTTTGGCTTTTGTTTGCCCTGTCCTTCATTAGCTCAAGAGCTATTTTATCCAAAAAGCATTCAAGCAGTTGACCGTCCTGAGTTTTGGTTATAAGCTCATATCCCCGAAAGGCGATTTTCTCATAACCTTCGGGCAGTTGATAAAATTTTTCTTCCAAAAAAGCCGAAAACAGTCGGTCGGTTTCAAGCGATGTGGGATAGAGATAGAAATTTTCCGGCCGGGACTGCCCTCCGGCGAGGCATTTAAGCGCTGCTTTTATATTATGAATATCATTTTTTACGGTAAATATTTTAAGCTCATCACAATCGGGAGCAAGCCTTAAAAGCTCGTCATAAACTTCCCTTTTTCTTTGCTTAAAAGCAAGATCCGGATTGGGTCTAAGCTCAATTCCGAGACTTTCCAGCATATCGAGAGTTTCAGCCACTCCGTCAGCCGACAAAACCTGTTCAAGCTGAGCCTTGGTCAAAAGTTTAGGTTCGAGAGCTCTGATTTTTGATACCGCAAAGGTATATTGCTCCGACATAACTACACCGCCTTTTCAAAAAGCAAAGCGGCGATTTTGTCCATGAGCTCCTCTTTTCTCGACTGAACAATAGCCTCAAAGGAACAGTTTTCGGAAGTTTCACCGAAATCAAGCACAAATCCGTTTTTTATGTCGGCGGCGAAAGGACTGATTTTTATGCCGCCGTGTTTTGCCGAAGAATTAAGTCTTTGCTCGAAATTCAGGGGCATGCGTTCAATATCCCTTTTTGAAAGGTGCATAACACAGTTGCCCTCTCCCGAATACTTTTCAAAAAGATTTAAAATCAGGTCAAAATATTCAGGGGTGTCGAGTCGGTCAATTCGGTCAAGAGCTTCGGCCAAAACGGCGTTTATAGCGTCAACCTTTGCCGAAAGAACAGCTCTTCCCTGCGCCGACCGAATTGACGATACCGCCGAGTCATACTCTCTTTTCAGAGAAAGCTCTGCATCGCAAATAAGCTTTTCGCTCTGCTCCTGCGCCTCTTTTTCTCCCTTGAGAATAATTTCTCTGCCGGTTTCCTCGGCTTGTGAAATGACCTTTGCGCATCTTTCCTCACAAGCCCCGTCAATTGTCTTTATTATTTCGTTAAGTCCTGACATTTATATCACCTTAAATCAAGCAATATTGATGTTTACAATAATGAGAATGGAAATAAGCAAGGCAAGAATGGCATAGGTTTCGACCATGGCCGCAAGAATAACTCCCTTACCGCTCTGTTCGGGCTTTTTGGCAACTATTCCAACGCCTGCGGCCGCCGCCTTTCCCTGAGCAATGCCCGAGAAAAGTCCGACGATACCTATGGGGAGTCCGGCCGCAAGGAACATCAGTCCCTGAGCGGTGGAAAGCTCTGCCGGCGTTCC
>CABMOR010000256.1 GCA_902388225.1 uncultured Oscillospiraceae bacterium
GAGGGGAGCACAACCCCAAGGGTGGTGCACATCGCCCCCGGCACCCCTGCCTGAGAACTGCCGACATAGGTGGCGATGTTTATGGCGAAGGGTCCGGGAGTGGACTCGCTTACAGCCACAAAATTGATCAGCTCCTCACTTGACAGCCAGCCGTATCCCAGCACATACTGCTGAATAAGCGGAAGCATGGCGTATCCGCCTCCGAAGGTGAAAAGTCCGATTTTGAAAAAGGTCCAGAACAGCGTGAGGTATATCACAGCCTTTTACCCCCTTTTTCGGCAATGACGGTGGCGGCCAGTCCCACCGCTGCTGCCGATATAATGATTAAAAGCACATTGGCCGAGAATACGGCCGAAGCGGCAAAGGCTGCGGCGGCAATTATATAGGACAAAAGATTTTTGGGACATTGCTTATACATGGTTAAAAATCCTTTGATAATAAGGGCAAGCACCCCTGCCCGGATTCCCCAAAAGGCATACCGAACGGCCTTTATCTGCTCAAACTGCTTGAGAATAAGGGAGATGATAAGGATGATGAAAAATGAGGGAAGAACAACCCCCAGTGTTGCGAGAAAGGAGCCCAAAACCCCCGCCACCTGATATCCCACAAAGGTGGCCGAATTGACGGCAATTGGGCCGGGAGTGGATTCGGATATGGCTATTATATCCAGAATGTCGTTTTCCTTTATCCAGCCCTTGTTTTCCGCCATTTCCCTCTGAATAAGAGGTATCATGGCATACCCTCCGCCAAAGGTAAAGGCGCCTATTTTGAAAAAGGTCCAAAAAAGCACCCACAGCTTTTTCCCGTTCACCTTCAAAGAATCAATCCTTTCCGATTATATTGAATGGCTGTATTTAAACCCGCCGTCGGAGAAAGCCGACGGCGGGTTTTATGCGTCAGTTTATTTCGCCTACGAAATACTTTTTCTTTCCTCTTCTGACTACAAGATATTTTCCGTCGATAAGGTTCTCTTGAGAAAGCTCAACCTCATCGGGATTTGTGACCGTGTCGCCGTTTACGGTCAGGGCGTTGTTCTTTGCCATTTCCCGAACCTCCCGTTTGGAGGGGAAAACCTTGGCTTCCACAAGAACATCAATAAGCTTGCCGAAGCCTGCCGTAAAATGGGGAACCTGAGAAAGGGCGGACAAAAGATCTCTGACCGGAATTTGCTTGACATCCCCCTTGAACATAAGCTCGCTGATTTTTTCGGCCTCCTCGAAGGCACCCTCCCCGTGAAGGTCGGTGAGTATTTCCTTGGCAAGGCGTTTTTGAGCCATACGCTTTTCGGGGGCGGCAAGATGCTCCTTTTCAATTTGCTCGATGGTCTCCCGGTCGAGGAAGGTCAGCTTTTTAAGATAGTCGATAACCACCGAATCTTCGGAATTGAGCAGGAACTGATAAAGCTCGTAGGAGCTGGTTTTGTTTTTGTCAATCCAGACGGCATTGCCCTCGCTTTTGCCGAATTTATTGCCGTTTGCGTCGGTAACAAGGGGCATGGTCATGGCATAAACCTCGTCGCCGGTTGTCTTGCGTATAAGCTCAATGCCGGTGGTGATGTTGCCCCACTGGTCAGAACCGGCGACCTGAAGGTCAACTCCCTTGTGCTCGTGGAGATACTTGAAATCAAGCCCCTGAATGAGCATGTATGAAAATTCGGCATAGGAAATACCGGTTTCCATCTGGC
>CABMOR010000257.1 GCA_902388225.1 uncultured Oscillospiraceae bacterium
CCGAGCAGGTCGAATGTGCCGTGTTGGTATTTTCCGAGGGTGAGCGCATAAACTATGTGCTGTCAGCTAAAAAGGACGGAAAATATGACTGTAAATATCTTTGCGAACTTTTAAACGGTCTTTACAGCGGCAAGGGAGGCGGCTCAAAAACCTTTGCCCAAGGGGGCGGAAATTTTTGCTCCGACTGGAGGGAGCGAGGGGAAATATTTATAAAAACAGCCGGGAGGATGTAACATGAATTATATAGTTTGCGTGGATAAAAATTGGGGCGTGGGCAGAGAGGGCAAGCTGCTTTTTTCGCTGCCGGGAGAAATGAAATTTTTCCGTCAAACCACCTCCGGCAAAACGGTGGTCATGGGACGGAAAACCCTGATTTCCCTGCCCGGTTCAAAGCCTTTGAAAAACCGCCGTAACATTGTGCTCACCCGGGACAAAAATTTTTCCTGCGAGGGAGCCGAGGCGGTTCACGGAATTGACGAGCTTTTCTCCGTTATTGATAGGGAAAGCGACGATGTTTTTGTTATAGGAGGGGCGGAAATTTATAATCAGCTTTATAATTTCTGCAAAACTGCATACATTACAAAGGTATCGGCCGACGGAAATGCCGATGCCTTTATAAAGGATCTTGACAGGGAAAGTAATTGGAGGGTAAAGGAAAATAGCGAGGTTTTTAACGAAAACGGTTTGGAGTATGTATTTTACACCTATGAAAATCTAAATCCCGAAATTCAAAAAAAGCCTTGACAATTTCAAAAGAGGATGCTATATTAATAATAGTAATTATTATTAGTTTTTAAAAGGAGGAAAATTTTATGAATCTTAAAGGATCGCGTACCGAAGCAAATCTCAAGGCGGCTTTTGCCGGGGAATCCCAGGCAAGAACAAAATACGATTTCTATGCCTCAAAGGCAAAAAAAGACGGATATGTCCAGATTGCACAGCTTTTTGAGGAAACGGCCAACAACGAAAAGGAGCACGCCAAGATTTGGTTTAAACTGCTTGAGGGAATAAACGGCACGGCCGAAAATCTTACAGATGCGGCTGTGGGAGAAAATTTTGAATGGACCGATATGTATAAGGGCTTTGCCGAGGAGGCGAGGGCCGAAGGATTTGAGGATATAGCCCTTCTTTTTGAAAAGGTCGGAGAGATTGAAAAGACCCATGAGGAGAGATACAGAAAGCTGCTTGCCAATGTAAAGAACGGTCTTGTTTTCTCCCGGGATGGCGATATGATATGGGAGTGCTCAAACTGCGGACATATCCATATAGGAAATTCCGCACCGGAGGTTTGCCCCGTCTGCGCTCATCCCAGAAGTTTTTTCAGGCTTAAGGCAGAAAATTACTGATAAAAAAATTAAAGCGTCCTAAGAGCTATGCTCTGTCGGGCGCTTTTTTGATGTCTTTAGACGGGGAAATAAACCCCCGGTTCTACCGGGGGAAGAAAAGCGGGCGGAGCGACAATAGAAAGGGCGAGCTTGATGCGAGCCGAAAGACCTTAAAAAGAGAAGAACCTCCAGTATAGTAGTAGTGGTTTGGCGACCGATACTCAAAATACAGGAGGTTTTTCAAATGAAAGAAAATAATGAGATAAGAAGTTCGGCCCACAGCAAGTATAGGTGTCAGTACCATATAGTTTTTGCACCAAAATACCGCCGCCAAGTAATCTATGGAAAGATAAAGGCAG
>CABMOR010000258.1 GCA_902388225.1 uncultured Oscillospiraceae bacterium
AAATAGGGGTTTTCCAAATGACCGAGGAAGGTCTTTGCCAGGTGGAAAATCCTTCTACAATGCTTTTGTCCGGCCGTCCTAAAAATGCTGCCGGAACCTGTGTGGCTTGTGCTATTGAGGGAACTCGTCCCATACTTGCCGAGGTTCAGGCTCTCGTTTCTTCCACAAATTTCGGAAATCCCCGGCGAATGTCCACCGGATTTGACTATAACCGCATGAATGTTTTGCTTGCCGTTCTTGAAAAGCGGGCGGGATACTTTTTTTCCAATCTTGATGCCTATGTAAACATTGTGGGCGGTTTAAGAATTGATGAACCGGCCGCCGATTTGACCGTCGCCATGGCTCTTGTTTCAAGTCTTAAAGACATGGTAATTCCCGAAAATGTGCTTTGCTTCGGAGAAATAGGCCTTGCAGGAGAAATTCGCGGTGTCAGTCGTGCCTCTGAGCGTATTAAAGAGGCTGCAAGGCTTGGATTTGACTGTTGTATTATTCCTCTTTCCAACAAAAAGAATTTAACCAACATTCCCGAGGGTATGACGGTTATAGGGGTTAACAGCGTACGAAAAGCGGTTGAGGCTGTTTCTGACAGGATTTAGCGTTTTTCATACCGCTCAAAGAGCGATTTTAACGCCTTTTTTTCTATACGTGAAACATATGAACGGGAAATTCCAAGTTCTTTTGCAATTTCGTTTTGTGTTCTTTCCGGACTGCCGAAAATACCGTATCTTTCGTATATTATCTTTTTTTCTCTTGGAGAAAGACACTCGTCAATATATTCACCGAGTTTAGAAATTTTAATTTTACTGTCTATTTTTTCGACTATGTTATCATCTTCGGCAATAATATCCACGAGTGTCAGGGGATTTCCGCTTTTGTCAAAATCCAACGGGTCGTTCATGTAAATATCCTGGCTGGACTTTTTTCTCAGCCTTATGCTCATAAGTATTTCGTTTTCGATACATCGGGAAATATATGTTACAAGGCGGAAATTTTTCTGTGGGTCGAAAGAATCTATTCCCTTTATAAGCCCCACCGTTCCGACAGATATAAGATCGTCGGTATCCTTGCTGACCGAGTAATATTTTTTTGCTAAATGCGCCACCAGCCTTAAATTGTGGTTTATAAGCTTCTCCCGAGCCTCCTTGTCGCCGTTTTTCATTTGTTCGAGAGCTTTTTGCTCCTCTTTTTCCGAGAGAGGACGGGGAAAGGAACTTGCTCCGGTAATATGAAGCGCAAAATATGCCAGATTTGAAAGTAAAAGTCCGATCAAGTATCCGATCATTTTTATCACCCATACATTTTATGACCTCTTACTTTGGAATTTGCACGTCCCTTAATCAAAATCTTCAGTAAGACTTAAAAGCTGTTCGTCGGAATATATTAATATTCCGTCGTCCAGGGCTGAAATGTCGTTTTTCGGGAGACTTTTAACCGTGACGTTCAAAAGCTTTATAGGCTGATTTTCTCCGTACAGATATACTCCGATGATATCTCCGTAGGTTTTCATTATATATTTTGGCTGAGGATTTTGGAAATTTTGGGGAATTTGCTCGGGAGTTTTGGCCTTGGATTTAATTAAATCAGCCGACAAAAATGAAAATGAGAATAAACACAGTGCAAGAAACAGTACGGCAAATTTTGATTTTAGAAATATC
>CABMOR010000259.1 GCA_902388225.1 uncultured Oscillospiraceae bacterium
GGGAATAGTAACCAGAGCCATCATGGCTTTTACACTTTCGCTGGATGACTTTGTCATAAGCTATTTTACATCGGGAAACGGATTCCAGACCTTGCCTATTCGCATCTACGGCATGACCAAAAAGACCGTCACTCCCAAAATGTATGCTCTTGCCACCATTATTTTCTTTGTGACCATGACGCTGTTGCTTATAAGCAATGTTGTGGACACCGATGAAGGCAAAAAGCTTAAGGAAAAAAGAAAAAAATTAAAACGCCGTACCAAAACTGTAAAAGACAGTTGAGATAGAGGAGGAAAACAAATGAAAAAAATCGTATTTCTTGTCATTGCATCCATTCTCATGTCCATGTGCCTTGCCGGATGCGGAGGAGGGGACAGCCTGACCCTGAACGTTTATAACTGGGGAGAGTATATCTCCGACGGAAGCGAGGGCAGCTTCGACACGGTAAAGGAATTTGAAATTTGGTATGAGGAAACCTACGGCCGGAAGGTTACGGTCAATTACACCACCTTTGCCTCAAACGAGGATATGTATAATAAGATTTCCAGCGGTGCGGTCAGCTATGACGTCATTGTTCCTTCCGACTATATGATTGCAAGAATGGCGCAGGAAAATCTTCTTGAGCCGCTGAATTTCGACAACATTCCCAACTATAAGAACATCGACGAAAATTTCAGAAATCTTTACTATGATCCCGAAAACCTTTATTCGGTGCCCTATACCTACGGCGTTGTTGGCATTATCTATGACGCAAATGTGGTGAATGAGGCCGATACAGGCGGATGGGAGATTATGTGGAACGAAAAATATAAGGACAGAATTGTCCAGTTCAACAACTCCAGAGACGCCTTCGGCACCGCCATGTATAAGCTGGGGCTGGATGTTAACACCACAAACAAGGCCGACTGGGATGTGGCATATAATGAGCTTGTTGCCCAGCGTCCTCTGGTTCACAGCTATGTCATGGACGAAATCTTTAACATGATGGAATCGGGCGAGGCGGCCATCGGAGCCTACTATGCCGGCGACTATTTCACAATGAGAGACGCCCAGGACGATAATGTCGACCTGAAATTCTACTATCCCGAAAAGACCAATTTCTATGTGGATGCCATGTGCATACCCTCATGTGCCGACAATAAGGAATTGGCCGAAATATTTATAAATTATATGCTTTCGGAGGAGCCGGCCGTGGCAAATGCCGAGTATACCTACTATGCTTCACCCAACAGCGTGGTATATAACAGTCAGGATTATATCGATGAAATGGGCGAGGAGGCCATGGCCATTCTCTATCCCGAGCTTGACAGCTTTGCCAAAGAATACAACACCTTTGCATACCGCAATCTTGACGGCGAAATGCTGGATTATTTAAATACCCTGTGGGAGAATGTAAAGATTAACTGATAAAAAGATGTCTTAAGGGGAAATCTTACAAAAGAAATTCCCTTTCACAGAGACAGAAATTTCTTAAAAACAATAAGGGCGCAGAGCGGGGAAAGTCCCCAAAAGCTCTGCGCCCTTTTGCTGCGTTTTAATCTGCTTTGCCGGCAGGCGGCTCTGCGTTTTTTGCCTCCTGCAAACAAAGTAATGTCATCAGTTATTGATAAGCTTGTCCTCGTCGCTCCAGCTGTAAAGCTTGCGAAT
>CABMOR010000260.1 GCA_902388225.1 uncultured Oscillospiraceae bacterium
ATCGGCCTCACGCGCCCGCCCTGCCCAGCCTCGAGCGGTATTTATTCTCGGGGCAAACGACGGAGTTTTTCCCGGTCTTTCGGCTCAGGGCGGACTTTTAAGCGATGCCGACCGGGCCAAGCTGCTTGAGGCAAATCTCCCGGTGAACGACCGCTCGGCCAAAGGGCTCTGCGAGGAGGGCTTCCTCTTCTACACTTCGGTATGCGCCCCTTCGGAAAAGCTTTATATTTCCTATATTTTAGGAGGAGAAATGTTCCCCTCTCCCCCGGTAATACAGATAAAAAACACATTTAATATAACCCCGATTTCGGAAAAAACCCGTCAACACGGTATCGACTGTGAATATTCGGCCTTTGAAAAGCTCTGTGCCGATTATCGCTCCGGAAGCTCTCTTTCGGGCGCTATAAACGCATACTTTAAGGAGCTCAATTCCCAAAAGCTCAACACCCTCACAAATTTTGAAAACCGTACCCAAACCGACATATCAAAGGAAACCTCAAAAAAACTTTTTTCAGACCGTCTGACGGTTTCCCCCACCTCGGTGGAAAGCTACCATCGGTGCGGATTTATGTATCTCTGCCGCGCCGGTCTCAAAGCAAGAGCCAAAAAGCCGGTTGAAATAGACAGTCAAAGCCGCGGAACACTTGTCCATCATGTCTTTGAAAAAATGTTTTTGAAATACGGGAGCAAGGGGCTTTTTGAACTTTCGGACGACCGGATTGCCGGGGATGTTCATCAACTGGTTTATGATTTTGCAAGGACGCAAATGGGCTGTGCCCAAATCGAGGGCAGTCTTGAATACAGCCTTGAAAACACCGAGCAATTGCTGACCATGATAATCAAACACATGGCGAAGGAAATGTGCGACGGAAAATTCGTCACCCTCAGGTGCGAACTGCCCATCGGGCGAAAGCAAGGGGATTCCATTCCGGCATTTTCGGTGGCCCTTGACAGCGGCGAAAGGGTTAATGTTACGGGTGTTGTGGACAGGCTGGATGTATATGAAGCCGACCAAAAGCTTTATTTTAGGGTTATCGACTATAAAACCGGCCAAAAGACCTTCACCCTCGACGAACTGCCCTATGGACTGGGTCTTCAGATGCTCATATACCTTTTTGCGGTTGAAGAACATTTCGGTAAACAGGGCAAGAACCCCGTTCCGGCCGGAGTGCTTTATATGCCGGCAAGAGAGGCTCGCATAAACGACGGCCAGAACCAAAACGATCTCGACAAACAGCTTAGAATGAAGGGTCTTGTGCTTGATAACGATGAAATTATTTCGGCCATGGATCCGGGCCGCACAGGAAAATACATTCCGATAAATTTCAGCAATTCAAAAAGCGGTCACGGACAAATACTGTCCTCTTCTTTCTCCTCCCTTGCCTCAGAGCGGTTTTTTGAAAACACCAAGCAGCATATCATTTCCGTCCTCAAAAAAATGGGGCAGAACATTTTCGACGGCAAGTTCCCCGCAGACCCACTTGATTCCGGCGGGGTTAGCGGATGCAAATACTGCGATTTTGCGGCTGTTTGTCCCCATTCCGGTCAGACTGTTCACCG
>CABMOR010000261.1 GCA_902388225.1 uncultured Oscillospiraceae bacterium
TATAATAGGAGTAAAAGGCTCGAATCAACCCAAAGGGAGGTTTTGATTTGGAAAAGAAGTATTCCGTATCACTTGCAAAAATCATTGAAGAGTTTGCCCTTGAACAGCTTTATATTCCCTGCGACCCGGCTGATTTGTTTGTCACCACGTCGGACATCAACCGACCGGGACTTCAGCTTGCGGGATTTTTTGAATTTTTCGACAAAGACCGTATTCAGATTATCGGCAGAAACGAAACCACATATCTTCAGGAAAGCGATGAAGAACTGAGACTTGAGCGGGTAAAGGAGCTTATTTCCCGAAAACCTCCTGCCGTTATAATTACGAGAGGTATGGAGCCTCTCGTAGAAATGACCGACCTGGCAATGGAGTATAAGGTGCCCATTCTCCGAACCGGAGACACCACCTCGGCCTTTATGTCATCTTTGATATCTTTTTTGAATGTTGAGCTGGCGCCGAGAATAACCCGTCACGGAGTTCTCGTGGAGGTTTACGGCGAGGGTGTGCTCATGCTGGGAGAGAGCGGCGTCGGTAAAAGTGAAACGGCCATCGAGCTCATAAAAAGAGGTCACCGTCTCATTGCCGACGACGCGGTGGAAATTCGACGGGTGTCCTCAAAAACGCTGGTGGGCTCCTCCCCGGATAATATTCGCCATTTTATCGAGCTTAGGGGAATCGGCATAATCAACGCCCGCCGGATATTCGGTATCGGCTCGGTCAAGATGACCGAAAAGATTGATTTGGTCGTCAATCTTGAGCAATGGGACCAGAATAAGGTTTACGACCGCATGGGAGTCGTAAGTGAAAAGACCGAGATCCTCGGCCTTGACATCACATCGGTCACCATTCCGGTAAAACCGGGACGTAATCTTGCGGTTATCATAGAGGTTGCGGCCATGAACAACCGTCAGAAAAAGATGGGATATAACGCGGCCAAGGAGCTTCTTCACAAGCTGGGACTGGAAAGCGACATTCCTTCCGAGGAAGAAAAAAACATCTGGCCGGAAATATAGGAGGAATAAAATGTATCATATAGGAATAGATTTAGGCGGCACAAACATTGCCGTGGGAGTAACCGACGATGAATTTAACATAATCGGCAGGGGCAAGAGAAAGACTCCGGCCGGCGCTCAGTCGGACGGTATTTTGAAGGAGATGGCAAAGGCCGCAAGACAGGCAGTGGAAAATGCCGGTCTTGAAATGTCGGACATAGACGACGTCGGAATAGCCGCCCCCGGAACGGTAAATCCCAAAACCGGATATATCGAATATTCCAACAATATAAAGTTTAAAAACTATCCCGCCGCCGACAGGCTCAAGGAGCTGCTTTCGGTGGAAAAATGCTATATTGCCAACGACGCCAATGCCGCCGCTTACGGAGAACTGCTTGCCGGTGCCGGAAAGGGCTGTAAGGACTTTGTGGCGGTCACCCTCGGAACGGGGGTGGGAAGCGGTATAATACTCGACGGTAAGATTCTCACCGGCTCCAACTTTGCCGGAGCCGAAATCGGTCATTCATATATAATCGCAGGGGGAGAAAAG
>CABMOR010000262.1 GCA_902388225.1 uncultured Oscillospiraceae bacterium
TGGGATGAAGCCGGGAAGCGACGTGGCCAATCTTTCGGTTATGGGCTATGATCCCGCCAAATATTATACCGGACGGTCTCCCCTTGAGGCGGCAAATATGGGGATTTCTCTCGACGACTGCGATGTGGCGATTCGGTGCAATCTGGTCACCTTAAGTGACGAGGAGGATTTTGAAAGCAAGACCATGGTCGACTACTGTGCCGGAGATATTTCCTCTGCAGAGGCCGCCGAAATCATAAAGTCGGTAAACGAGTATCTGGGAAATGAAAAATTCAGCTTCTATCCCGGGGTGAGCTACCGTCACTGTATGATTTGGAAAAACGGAAGTGTTGACATCGGAAACCTCACCCCTCCCCACGACATAAGCGGACGGATTATCGGGCAGTATCTCGACCGTGACGAGGGCGCGGCCGAGCTCATCGAAATGATGAAAAAAAGCGGCGATCTGCTTAAAAACCATCCGGTAAACCTAAAGAGAATTGCTCAGGGCAAGCGTCCCGCCACCCACATCTGGCTTTGGGGTCAGGGCAAAAAGGCTGTGCTTGACGATTTTTACAAAAAGAACCGACTTAAGGGCTCGGTTGTTTCGGCCGTCGACCTTGTTCAGGGAATCGGCACATGCGCCAACATGAATGTGGTCAAGGTAGAAGGCGCCACCGGTTACATCGACACTAATTTTGCCGGTAAGATGCAGGCCGCCTTTGACCAGCTTAAAAACGGTCAGGACTATGTTTATATTCATGTTGAAGCTCCCGACGAATGCGGCCACAGGGGAGAAATCCAAAACAAGGTTAGGGCTATTGAGGAAATCGACCGACAGATATTGGCTCCCCTTGTTGAAAGACTCAAAGGGCTTGACGATTATACCATTCTCATCATGCCCGATCATCCTACTCCTCTTTCAACCATGACCCACGCCTCCGACCCCGTCCCCTATATGCTTTACCGAAGCAATAAACCGGTTCGGTCCTCCGGGGTGTTCAGCGAAAAAAGTGCCAAAGACAGCGGTATTTATGTGGACAAAGCCCATCTGCTTATTGATAAAATGAAAGAGAATTAGGGGAAAAACAGGGTATGAAAATTGGATTTGACAATGATTTGTATATCAAAAAACAGAAGGAATATATAACCGAGCGCATAAAAAAATTCGGCAATAAGCTCTATCTTGAATTCGGAGGAAAGCTTTTCGATGACTATCATGCCGCAAGGGTTCTTCCCGGCTTCGACCTTAACGGAAAGGTTCGTCTGCTCAGGGAATTTAACGACCAGGCCGAGGTAATCTTTTGCATAAACGCCGCCGACATTGAAAAGAAGAAAATCCGTGCCGACTTCGGCATTTCCTATGACATGGATGTGCTCCGTCTTATAGACAACCTGCGGGAAATGGATATTTCGGTCAACAGCGTGGTCATAACCCAGTATGCCGGCCAGCATTCGGCCGACGCATTTCGCAAAAAGCTGGAAATGAGAGGGGAAAAGTGCTATTTCCATTATCCCATAAAAGGATATCCTCTGTATGTG
>CABMOR010000263.1 GCA_902388225.1 uncultured Oscillospiraceae bacterium
CCCACTCGTCAAGGTCAATTTGGAAAGCCAACGAACCGTCCCATTTGTATATGCGGATTTCCGACCAGGTATCGCCGTTGTTATACGAACGGACAAAGTAGATATACTTGCTGTCACAGAAGGCTCCCTGAGAAAGGGATGAAGGCTGTTCAACATTGAACTCGTTTGCAAGACTCATATCCCCGTTCCAGGTGTGTATCATTTCTCCCCCTGCAAAACCCGAAGCAAACATATCGGTTGCCGGGCAATATGCAATGGAAAAGAAATTCCTCTCAAGAGCTCCTGACGAGAGTTCTCTCAAGGTGTCAGCGTCAATGGTGGAATAAACATTCCAGCCGGGCTGACAATGAGAGACGATAAAGGCGTTTTTCTTTGGCACAAAGGTAATGTTGTTTCCGTGCTCAATGGGCAAATCATCGCTCGTTTGCAAAAGATTTCCGGCATTGTCATATTTGGCAATAATTCCGCTTTCGTTGTTCTGGCGCATACTTCCTTTGGTTATGCACAGCACAAACTGAGAGCCGTCGTAATATCCTCCCTGAAGATTTTTGTATCTTAAATCGGGAGTTTGAAAACTCATAATGCGGCGATATTCCTTGACCTTATATTCCTTGCCCTCCTCGAGGGTTAAGGTGCTTCCGAAATTTTCGTCCTTAATATTTTCGGCCAAAACTCCCTGAAGGGCGTCAAAATAAAGATCGGCCTTAACATCGACCTGATCGTCATTCACCCACTTTATGCAGACCGCGTTTATATCGGAAAGGTCGGCATTAAGCTTAAAAGCACAAACAAGCTCGGTCTTAGAAAAATAAATTTCGTTCAAACCTTTTTTAAAATTACAGTGACGGCGGAAATTATATCCGTCTTCAAATTCCGAAGAGCTGAGCAGCGCTATGTCAATATGACCGGTGGTCAGCTCCTCTTCGGAATATATGTAAATTTTGAAATATTCATATTCTTGCATGTTAACGGTGTTTTCCAGCTTTATCATGACCTTTGCCCCGATGTTTTGGTCGTTACCCACCGGAGAAACCGAAGTGATTCTAAGCGCCGCCTTACCCTGTCTGGAGTTTTTACTTGTCATCTCGGCCTTGGTATAGCTTTCGGCCGTAAAATCAGAGTTGTCAAAGCTTTCTATCATAATGTTTCCCTCCTTGGTTTTGGCTCCGACTGAAACGGTCTGCTCTTTACATCCCGAAAGAACGCCTACCGCAAGAGCCAAAGCAATTATACAACTGATTGTTTTTTTCATTTTACCCTCCACATGTTTTTTATTATTTTACCCTAACCTCATCATAAAATCAAGAAAATTAAATTCAGACAAAAGAGTCTCAACCGTTCTTTTGCGCGTGAAGGCTCTTGACTGTAAACAGAAAACGAAGAGAATAAAATTTCGGTAGGGAGAAAAAGGTTAAAAATAACGCTGAACTAAAGATAAACCGGGTCCGGCGTCACGCTTTCAACAGATAACAATAGAACTTCCTTTGCGGTCGGTTACAGGAGGAAAAAATAACGCTGA
>CABMOR010000264.1 GCA_902388225.1 uncultured Oscillospiraceae bacterium
AGACTTTCGGCGGTTGAGGAACTCTATGACGACACCACCGTTTGTTATGAAATTAACGATATCCTTTCGGGGGTTTTTGACATCGAGCGTCTTATGACCAGGGTGGTTTATTCCAGCGCCAACGCTCCCGATCTTTTATCTCTTGCGACGGCCGTTTCCCATCTGCCCCGTCTCAAAGATCTTTTGAAAAATTCCAAGGCGTCTTTGCTTAAAGAAATTTACAATGACATCGACGAGCTTTATGATATATGCGAGCTGGTCGGTCGGTCAATTGACGAAAAAGCGCCTGCCATAATGCGCGACGGAGGCATAATCAAGCAGGGATATAATGCCGATCTTGATTTGCTCAGGGACGACATGAACGGCGGAAGCAGTACCGTTTCGGCGGTTGAGGCAAGGGAGAGGGAACGCACCGGTATTAAAAATCTCAAGGTGGGATATAACAAGGTTTTCGGATATTATATCGAGATAACCAATTCCTTCAAACACCTTACTCCCGATGATTATATAAGAAAGCAGACAACGGCAAATGCCGAAAGATATATAACCGAGGAGCTTAAAAACCTCGAACAGCGTATTCTCGGAGCAAGAGAACGCTCAATCCGACTCGAACATGAGCTTTTTACCGAGGTTAGAAGCCAAATTGCAGAGCAGTTTTCCCGTGTTCAGAGAACCGCCAAGGCGGTGGCAAGGCTTGATGTATTAACCTCATTTGCCATCGTTGCAAGGCAGAAAAACTATTGCCGGCCCGAGATTTCCGACGACGGAAGAATCGAAATCAAAGAAGGAAGACATCCGGTTGTTGAAACAGTGATCGACACTCCCTTTGTCTCAAACGACACCCATTTGGATATGGGAAATAACCGCTGTGCCGTAATAACCGGTCCTAATATGGCGGGGAAATCCACATATATGAGACAGGTGGCGCTCATTGCCATTATGGCTCAGATCGGCTCCTTTGTTCCTGCCTCATATGCCAAAATCGGTATTGTTGACGCCGTCTTCACAAGGGTTGGAGCTTCGGACGACCTTTTCTCCGGACAGTCGACATTTATGGTGGAGATGAACGAGGTTGCCGGAATACTTAAAAACGCCACAAAGCACAGCCTTCTCATACTTGACGAAATTGGCAGAGGGACCTCCACCTTTGACGGAATGTCCATTGCTCAGGCCGTGCTTGAATACATAGTTTCCAAAAAGCTCGGAGCAAAGGTTATGTTTGCCACCCATTATCATGAGCTGACCTGTCTTGCGGGAAGCCTTGAAGGGGTTAACAACTTTAACATTGCCGTAAAAAAAAGGGGAGACGACATAACCTTCTTAAGGCGCATCGTCCCCGGAGGTGCCGACCGAAGCTACGGTATTGAGGTTGCCGCTCTTGCCGGCGTGCCCAAAAGTGTGGTCAGGAGAGCGAAGGAAATTCTGGCCGAGCTTGAATCGGGAGAGCATAAAAGCATGCTCCGACCGACGGAAACTCCTGAAGAATATGATAATATACAGATGTCGCTTATG